>JALZAX010000098.1 GCA_030948055.1 Verrucomicrobiota bacterium
GACGTGAAAACGAAAGCACACGCGGCGAGCGCGCAGGGTATCACGCAGTATTTAAAAGACGCTGATTTCAAAGGAGATCGGAGGGTTGTTAACAGGTTATTCACAGCTTGTCACAAGAATTTTACAGCCGTTTTTTGCATCGTGACCTGCTTCGCGCAAGTTGGGCGATGCTCGCACAATTTGATCAGCAACTTTCGCGCACGCTCGACGAAATCCGTTCGCAAGGTCTTTACAAAACCGAGCGCGTCATCACCACGCCGCAGGATGCGAGGATCGAAGTCAGGGGCGGAAAGCGCGTCCTCAACATGTGCGCGAATAATTATCTCGGCCTGGCCGATCATCCCGCGCTGATCGCGGCCGCGAAACAAGCGCTCGACACGCACGGCTTCGGCATGGCCAGCGTGCGGTTCATTTGCGGAACGCAGGACATTCACAAGGAACTCGAAGCGGCGCTGACGAAATTTCTCGGGACGGAAGATACGATTCTCTATCCAAGCGCGTTCGATGCGAATGGCGGTTTGTTCGAGACGTTGCTTGGCCCGGAAGACGCCATCATTAGCGACGAACTCAATCACGCTTCCATTATCGACGGCGTGCGTCTCTGCAAAGCGCAACGTGCCCGCTACAAGCACAACGACATGGGCGATTTGGAAACGAAGTTGAAGGAAACGAGTGCCGCCCGCGTGCGCATGATCGCGACCGACGGCTGTTTCTCCATGGACGGAACGATCGCTGATCTCGAAGCACTCGTTAGGCTGGCGGAAAAATATGACGCCATCACGATGATCGACGACGCACACGCCACCGGCTTCCTCGGCAAAACCGGACGCGGCACGCACGAATATCGAAACGTCATGGGCAAAGTCGACATCATCACCGGCACGCTGGGCAAAGCGCTCGGCGGCGCGAGCGGCGGGTTTACCAGTGCGCGCAAACAGATCGTCGAACTTCTGCGCCAGCGCTCACGTCCGTACCTTTTTTCCAACAGCGTCGCGCCACACATCGTCGCAGCCACCATCAAAGCGCTCGAGCTGCTGAGCGCTTCAACCGAACTGCGCGACAAACTGGAGGCGAACACAAAATACTTCCGCCAGGCCCTAACAAATCGTGGCCTAACCATTAAACCCGGCACGCATCCGATTGTTCCCATCATGATTGGCGACGCCGCGAAGTCGCAGAAGTTCGCCGCGCGCATGCTGGAGAAGGGCGTTTACGTCATCGGCTTCTTCTATCCGGTCGTGCCGCACGGCACCGCGCGCGTCCGCACCCAGGTCAGCGCAGCGCATTCGCGCGAGGATTTGGAATTTGCCGTCAACGCCTTTGCCGAAACCAACCAGGAACTCGCCTAACGAATGCTCTACATGGTGATCGAGCGTTTTAAAGATGCGCCGGAAATTTATCGGCGCTTTCGCGAGAAAGGCCGAATGATGCCGGCTGGTTTGGAATACGTCTCGAGTTGGATCAGCGCGGACATGAGGGTGTGTTATCAATTGGTGCAAACTTCCGACGAATTCCTCTTCCAACTTTGGACTAACGAGTGGAAAGACCTGATGGATTTTGAGATCGTCCCCGTGCACAGTTCCGCGCAAGTTGTGCAGATGATGTCCGCGAAGTAGACGATTCAAACCTTATGATGATCACCCAACGCAGTATCGCGATGGCGTTTGCTCTCATGATCGGCCTGACCTCCGCCGTAGCCGAAGAGCAGAAAACCGATTTCCTGGGCGTCGAGAAATCGATGTCACCCAAAGCGTTCGAAGAGGCGGGCCTGAACAAGCTCACGCCGGAAGAGCGCGAGCGATTGGATGATTTCATTCGCCGCTATGTCAGCTCCGCCAACCAGGAAGCAGCGAACGCCGCGGTGGAACACGCGGTCAAAGAGAACAAGGTTTCCTCGCAACCGCAGGTCATCGAAAGTCGGATCCTCGGGCCGTTCCACGGCTACAACGGACGGTCGCGCTTCACCCTCGAGAACGGCCAGGTCTGGGCGCAGTCACAACAGGTGACGCGCGCCTATCCACCGACCGATTCGCCGCCCGTGATCATCGTGAAGGGCGGCTGGGGCTGGCGCATGTATATCCTGGGCGGCGGAGACATTCGCGTTTCGCGAATCAAATAATCGCCTAACGAGCGGCTCAGTCGCCGCGGTGAAAGGCGATGCTGGAGCCGACCCAGGTTTTGTTCTTGTTGAACTTGACGCCCATCATCGCGCCCTGACTCATGCGGACGAGATTGTTCACCAGCACGGGCTCGCCCCCGTCCGGCCAGAGAAACATCATGCGGATTTCCGCTTTTGAATTCGGTCCGTCGACTGTCGGAACAAACGCGGCGTAGTTTACCTTTTCCTGCAGAATCCAGGCGTGCGGATCCGGTAAGGCGGCCAGCTTTTCCTGCGTTGGTTCCAGGTCAACGCCAAGCCCTGAAAAGGAGTAGAGCGGTTTGAGCACGTAGTCGCCTAGCGATTCGTTAGGCGGAAACTTGTCGGCGAAAAAAGCGCGCGAAGTGTATTTCGTCTTCAAATACGGGAGCGAGTGTTTGCTGATCCGGAAATACCAATTCGGATGCCCAACCCACGTCACGTCAATTTCATGCTGGAAATTGAAGCCGAAGCTGAGGTCAGGACGACGCAACAGTTCGTCGAAAATGACGCGATTGTAGATGCGCTCGATCCGCACTTCACGTCCGTCGCGTTCATAGAAAAGCTCCGTGCCACGCCGCGTCACATCCGTCAGCGAAACCGGTGCGACGCCGAGCAGCGTTTCCGTGCAAACAAAATCGATGCGGGTGTTTTGTTTTTCCGGCTCGATCTCCAGCAGGATGACGTTCTCCGGCTTCGAATTGCCGAGGATGACGCGCCTTAATAAGTCGACGTAAGACTGTTCGTTGAAGCCGTTGAAAAACGAGTGCGCTTCCGCCGGGATGGCGGGATATGCCTGTCGCATGCAGCGGAGCAGGAAAATCTGAAAACCGTAGAGACTGGGAAATCCCTGCAGCTCGATTAATCGCGGCGTGAGCTTTCCATTCTCCTCGCAAATGGCGAAATCGACCTGGATGAAAGCCGGGTGCGATGTCTCGTTAGGCACTTCCAAGCCCGGCGGGATGGCGTCCTGCGCATGGCTGGCAAATTCCGGCGTCCGCACTTGCACCACCATCTCTTCCGCGGCGGTTGCGATCTCGAGCGCGAATTCCGGCGTTAAGAAAATCGGCGATTCCGCGATGCGAAAATCAACCGGCCAACGCTCGCTTTCATTGGCCATGCGCAACAATTCCTCATAACGCGCCGGCGTGAAATCGGCATTAAACCTGGCGCGCAATTCCGCTTCCATGATCACGCACTATGACGAAATCTCCCGCGCCTTCCTCTAATTTTTTGCGACAACTAAAAATCTCATGCGCAGCGGCGCCGCGCCAAAGCGGATCGAAGGTTACCGCTCCGTTTAATGTAACAATAAATGTTACAATTTGAGGACGTGCGCGATACAGGGTTCGAACCTGTGACCCCCTCCGTGTCAGGGAGGTGCTCTACCACTGAGCTAACCGCGCAGGAAAATTGAGGCGCAACTATGCGACGCCGCCGCGACCTTGGCAAGTTGAGCCGGGCCGTTAGACTCCAGAGCCAATGAGCGAGACGCAGAGCAGCCTGATCAGTCGGAGCGAAGGGATCGTGAATCTGGAAATGCCTTTTTCCAGCCTGAAGGATTTCGTTACGCCTAACGAGTCGTTCTATGTGCGCTGTCACTTTCCGATCCCGGAGATTGCTGCGAAGAACTGGCGGCTGCGTGTGGAAGGCGCGGTCACGACTCCTTTGGAGATTGGCTATGCCGAGCTGGAAGCGATGCCGCAGCAGACCCTGACAGCAGCGATGGAATGCGCTGGGAATGGTCGCGCTTTTTTGCAACCGAAGGTGAAAGGTGTGCAATGGGGATTGGGCGCGATCGGCAACGCGCAATGGAGTGGAGTCTCGTTAGGCGCCATTCTGCGACGCGCCGGAGTGAAAGCGAAGGCAGTGGAAGTGATTTTGCAAGGCGCGGACCAGGGCGAAATCAAAGATGCGCCCAAGCCGCCGGGGTCGATTCATTACGCGCGTAGTTTGCCGATGGCGAAAGCGCAGAGCGATGTCCTGCTCGCTTTGCGCATGAACGAAAAACCGCTCACGCCTTCGCACGGATACCCTCTGCGCGCAGTCGTGCCCGGTTGGTTCGGCATGGCCTCGGTGAAGTGGCTCGAGCGCATCATCGTGAGCGAGGAACCTTTTAACGGTTATTATCAGTCGATCGATTACACATTTTGGAAACGTCGGGATGGCAATTTGCCGAGCCTGCACTCGTTAGGCGAGATGCCGGTGAAAGCGCAGATCGCGCGACCTGAACCGGGCGAAGTTATTTCGCCTAACGAGACCTATCGTATTCACGGCGCGGCCTGGGGCGGTGAAGCAACCGTGGCCAAGGTCGAGCTGAGTTTTGATGACGGAAAAACCTGGGCGAAAGCGACCTTGCTCGATGAAGCGCTGGAAAGCGCCTGGCGCTTTTGGGAATTCAAATGGAAAACTCCCGCGCAACCGGGCAAGGCGAAGGTGATCGCGCGCGCGACCGATTCAGCCGGTCGCACTCAGCCAGCCGAACGGATCGCAGACTACGGCACCTACATGGTGAACCATTGGCTGCCGATCGAAGTAGAAGTGCGCTAAGGCAGCTCCTACTCGTTAGGCACATCTCACGTCGCCCGCAGGGCGACGGCTACAACTCGTTAGGCAGCCAGCCGCGCTGCATCTTTGTGGCCGAGAATGCGCACGGTCTGTTGCAGTTGCTCGACCTGAAGCGGTTTCTTCAAGACCGTTATCGGACCCTTATTCAAAATGCGATCGAGCATTTCGCTGTCCGGATAACCGGTGATAACGACGATCGGTAATTCCGGATCGATTTTTTTTGCGGCATCGTAAACGTCGTCCGCCGGACCATCGGGTAATTTCAAATCGAGAAAGAGCAAATCGAAGTGTTGTTTGTCGAGGGCGGCGAGCGCTTCCTTGACCGTGCCCACGACGACGCGACTGAAGCCGATCTTTTTCAGAAAAAGCTTAAAGAGACTTTGCAAGCTTTCGTCATCATCTACGACCAAAACGGTCGGCTGCCCGGACTTGTCTTCTTTAAGAATATCTTTGTCGAGCGACGCTTTCTTTATACGCCAGCGTCCGCCGATTTGGATCGCGGGCAATTGGCCGCGCTGCACAAGATAATAAACGGTCGGCAAAGGGATCCGCAAATACTTGGCGGTTTCCTTAACCGTTAACAGGTTGTGCATGAGAAACATTCAGCAGGAACGCAGGGAGCGAGCAAGACATTTCGCGTTCGCGAATGGATTATAAAAATTATAAGGAAAAGTCAATCCTTAAGCGTCGTTCGTCCAGCCATTTTCCAGAGGACGAAGCTACCCCGCCCGCCGAGCATTTTGATCTTGGAGAAGTGCGCCTTCCCGTTCTGCCACCACGACTTCGCGACTGGACAAGGGAAGGCCGGCGGTGGACTGTTGCCACCTTCATGAGCGTTCTTTTCCTCAAGCGATTTTTGCAGCGGCCCTTCCAAGTCGCTTCAATCATTCCCAGCTCCAAAGCGCTGGTGGATCGTGTCGCCAGCAAGATGGATTTCAGCGAACCGCGCGTGATCGCGGAATACGGTCCGGGTGAAGGCGTGCACTCGCGCGAGATTGCCCGGCGAATGTCCCCCCACTCGCAATTGCTCTTGTTTGAATTGGACGCTGCCTTTTCGCGCGACTTGACGCGGCAATTCGCCAACGATGCGCGCGTTCATGTCATCAACGGCGACGCCGCGACCTTGCCGCAGGAATTAAAGGCGCGCGGGATTCCTTCCTGCGATTACATCATTTCAGGAATTCCCTTCAGCATCCTCGATATTCAGAAGAAGCGGGCGCTTTTGCAGAAAACGTATGACGCCGTCGCGCCCGGCGGCAGTTTCATTATCTATCAGGTAACGAACGAACTTCGCCAGCACGCCACGCATTTCGACGAGGCCGACTCGGAATATTTTTTGCAGAACATTCCGCCGATGTTCATCACCGTTTTCCGGAAGAGCAACACACGCAATGGCTATCGCCATGCCGCGGGTGCAAATGGCGCGCGGGTTCCGGCTAATCAATCAGCATGACGGTGGGGAAGACGCGGATGGAACGCGATTCCATGGGGGAGATGTCTGTCCCGGCGCACGCGCTTTATGGCGCCTCGACGCAACGCGCGGTCCTGAATTTTCCGGTGAGCGGCTATCGTTTTTCGCGGCCGTTTATTCGCGCGCTCGGTTTAATTAAATGGGCCGCGGCGCAAGCTAATCACGATCTCGGTTTACTCGATGCGCATCGTTCCGCGCTCATCGTGCAAGCGGCGGAAGAAGTGATCGAGGGAAAACTGGATGAGCATTTCCCGCTCGATATTTTCCAGACCGGTTCCGGCACGAGCACCAACACGAACGCGAACGAAGTCATTTCCAATCGCGCCTGCCAGCTCGATGGCAAAGAAATCGGCGCGAAAGATCCGGTGCATCCGAACGATCACGTCAACATGGGCCAGTCGAGTAACGACGTCATTCCCTCGGCCATGCATGTGAGCGCGGCGGAACAATTGAAGACGTGTTTGTTGCCGTCACTGGAAAAGCTCCAGAACTCGTTAGGCGAAAAAGCCAAAGAATTCGATGACGTCATTAAGATTGGTCGTACGCATTTGATGGATGCGACGCCGGTCCGGCTCGGTCAGGAATTTGGCGGCTACGCCCAACAGGTCGGATACGCACGCGAACGCGCCCAAAAAGCGATCGATGTTTTACAGGAACTCGCGCTCGGCGGAACCGCGGTCGGCACCGGGCTGAACCGGCACGTCGATTTTCCTGCGAAGGTCATGCGGCATCTCGAGCAGCGCACGGGAATCGCATTCCGCGAAGCGAAAGATCATTTCGAAGCGCAAGGCGGGAAAGACGCCATTGTGGAAGCGAGCGGTCAATTGAAAACGATCGCGGTCAGTCTTTTCAAAATCGCCAATGACATTCGCTGGCTGGGCAGCGGCCCGCGTTGCGGGATCGGTGAGATTCAACTGCCCTCGACGCAACCGGGCAGTTCGATCATGCCGGGCAAAGTGAACCCGGTCATGTGCGAAGCGACCATGATGGTCTGCGCACAAGTTTTCGGCAACGATGCCGTCATCACCTGGGCGGGCGCGAACGGAAACTTCGAGCTCAACGTCATGATGCCGGTCATGGCGCACAATCTTCTCGAGAGCATCCGATTGCTCGGAAACGTCAGCGAGATTCTCGCGGAGAAATGCGTTCGCGGCATCACGGCTAACGTTGAGCGCTGCAAAGAATTGGTGGAACTTTCCATGGCGATGGTGACGAGCCTCGCTCCGAAAATCGGTTACGATCGCGCGGCGGAAATCGCCAAGGAAAGCGCCAAGACAGGGAAGACGGTGCGGGAAATTTGCCGGGAGAAAAAGGTTCTGCCGGAAGCGGAATTGAACGCTGCGCTCGATCCGGTTTCCATGACCGAACCGGGCGGAACAGGATCGGGCGGCGGCTAGGAAATCGCGCCGGCGATCTTGCCTAACAAGTCCAAATGGTAGCAAACGTCAACGGCCCGCAATTTTCCGGCGGCGCGAACATCGCGATCAAATGTCCGGCGCACACTTATGATGCAACGATCGCCTTTTATCGCGACACGCTCGCGCTGCCGTTGATCGAAGAAGAAGACGACGGCTGCATTTTCCAATTCGGTCCGAATCGTCTTTGGATCGACAAAGTGCCGAACCTCAGCCAACCCGACGTCTGGCTAGAACTTGAAACAAACGACACCGAAGCGGCCGCCTCGTTTTTAAAAATCAACGGCGTCCCGCGCCGCGACGAAGTGGAACAGCTACGGGAAGATTTCGACGGCTTCTTCGTCTCCGCACCAAACGGCGTCATCCATCTCGTCATCGGCGACGAGGAATAACTCGTTAGACCGCAATCTCGAAAAGCGCGCTCTCGAACGTTGGTTGAAAGGCGCCGGCTTTGGTCTCGCCGATGCGAAAACGTGGACTGATTTTGCGTTGATCGGCGCAGAAAACTTCCATCGCATGGCGGCGGTGCCTAACGAGTAGTTCCTGCACGGAATTTTTCGCCAACTCCGGCGTGTTGCAATCACGACTGAGATGGCCGAGCACGACCCGCTCT
>JALZAX010000439.1 GCA_030948055.1 Verrucomicrobiota bacterium
CTGCTCGGTCGCGTGATCACGATGACGTTGATGGGAACGCTGACCGCGCTCGCGCTTTGGCTGGCCGACGTGCGGCTTGCACTCGTGCTTGGGATCATCGCCGGCCTGCTGCTGTTCGTTCCCTATTTGGGCGCGATCATCGCCGCCATTCCGGCGCTGCTCGTCGGTCTAATGGAGAGCCCGACGAAGGCGCTGTGGGTAGGTGTAATTTATATCGGCGTGCATCTTTTCGAAGGCTATTGCATCACGCCCTTCGTCCAGAAACGCGCCGTCGCGCTGCCGCCCGCGCTCCTTTTATCGGTGCAGATTCTAGCCGCCGCATTATTCGGCACAGTCGGCGTCATCTTCTCCACGCCGCTCACCGTCGTGGCGGTCGTCCTTATTCAAACGCTCTACCTCCAGGACGTACTCGGCGAAAAAATCGCGGTGCTCGGCAAGCACGAGTCGAAGGCGGAGTGAACCACCGAGGCACAGAGTGCACGGAGATTAAGATGGGCAGCAACGAAGGCCGAGAGTTCTACCTTCTCTGTGTCCTCCGTGTCTCTGTGGTTCATCTCCCCGCGAAGGGCGCGATCGAAGATGGAGAAGGCAGAGAAGGAGGCTGAACGAAGTGAACAGCGTCCTTTTTCAAAGCGGCCTTTTTTTCGGATCGCTCGTGCTCATGTCCGTTTCGAGTTTTGTCCTGACCGTGGCGCTGGAGAGAATCGGAGCCTCGTTGAAATTGTCGGAAGGACTTCTCGGAATCGTGACTGCGCTGGGCGCCGATTCACCGGAGATTTCGGCGTCGATCATGGCGCTTTCCGCGGGGCACCGCGAGCTCGGCGTTGGCGTCGTGCTCGGTTCAAATATTTTCAATCTCGCGGCGCTGCTCGGATTGAGTGCGTTGCTCACCGGATTGGTGCGGGTGCGAACAGCGGACGCGCTTTTCAGCGGCGGCATCGCTTTGCTCGCCACGATCATTGGCGCCGCGGTCATCATCGGCCTGCTTCCCGCGCCCCTCGCGCTGCTGCTTATCTTTCTGCTCGTCGGTCCATATATTTGGGTGGTGGCTCTTTCGCCCACTCGGCTCAAACGCCTTCCACTCCCCCATTTCGTCGCCACCTTTCTGGTGCACGCGGTCGAGCCGATCAAACAAGATGTCGAAAAACACGGCCGGCCTCGCGCTTCACTCCTGCACTGGTTGCTCGTGCTGCCCGCGCTCTTCGCCATCGTGGCCGGCAGTCGCGGAATCGTTAACGCCACCGTTTGGCTCGCGGGAAGATTTTCCATTTCACACGCTGTCGCCGGCACCCTCGGCATCGCCGCCTTGACGGGAATTCCTAACGCGGTCGCCGCCATCCGGCTCGCGCAACACGGACGCGGGGCGGCCGTCGCCGCGGAATGTTTCAACAGCAACACTTTGAATATCCTCTTCGGAATTTGCCTGCCCGCTCTCATCATCGGACTCGGCGCTCCTTCCTCACGCACCTTCTTCGCGCTCGGCTGGCTCGGCGCCATGACTATCACCACGACCGCGCTTCTCTGTTGGCGCGGAGGCCTGCGCCGCGCGGATGGGACGGCGCTGGTTGCGCTCTATTTGTTGTTCGTGGGCGCGATTGTCTTTTGGCCCAAAAGCTTTGCCCCTTAAGCGCTCGGAGAAAGCTTCGCCGTCCTCGGTCGGCACGAACCGCCAGCGAAGTGAACCACGGAGGCACAGAGCGCATGGAGATTGCGACCGGCAGCAACGAAGACCGTAAGTTCTCCCTTCTCCGTGCCTCCGTGCCTCCGTGGTTCATCTCCTCCCGAAGCCCGCTGCAAAATAACAGCATTGTAATGGCCCGGAAAGGGAAGCGAAGGCTAGGCCGGACGACAGTCGAGCCATGAAAACAAACCTGAGAATAATCGGTGGATGCGCCGCGCTCGCGCTCGTCGGCCTAACGAGTTCTGCGCTGGCTAAGTCGAACGAAACCCAGGCGCAGTTGCAAGCGCAGGCAAAAATCACTCAGGCCGACGCGCAAAAGACGGCTTTGGCGAAAGTGCCGAATGGAAAAATCAAATCCTCCGAGCTGGAGAATGAAGGCGGAAAACTGGTCTGGTCGTTCGACATTTCGAAACCGGGCACGAAGGACATCGCGGAAGTGCTGGTGGATGCGAAGACCGGCGCGATCGTGAAG
>JALZAX010000440.1 GCA_030948055.1 Verrucomicrobiota bacterium
AGGTACGACCGCGCCAGTTGCGCCTGGTCGTAGAGCATTTTTTCGAAGTGCGGGACGTGCCAGAACTTGTCGACCGCATAACGATGGAAGCCGCCGCCGAGATGATCGTGGATGCCGCCGGCCGCCATTTTGCGCAAGGTCGTGAGCGTCATTTCCAAGGCGCGCTTTCCTTCGGGTGTGTCCGGCCGATCCGCGTAATACTGCAGGAGAAAATTAAACGTCACCGGTCGCGGAAATTTCGGCGCCGGCCCGAACCCGCCGAGTTTTTCATCAAAGCTTCCCGCTAGTTGCCGGTAAGCCTTTGTCGCGAGATCGGCGTCGAGCTTGCCGTCGGATTTCGCGCCGGCCTCTTCGTGCTGGAGCGCGGCCACGATCTTCTGCGCGCTGCTAGCAATCTTGTCGCGATCTTTCTGCCACGCCTCGGCAAGTTGCGTGAGGACGCGCTTGAATCCGGGCAAGCCGTCCCGGTCTTCGGGCGGGAAATAAGTGCCGCCGACAAACGGTTTCAGATCCGGGGTCAGCCAGACGTTCATCGGCCAGCCGCCGCCGCCCGTCGTCGCCTGGACGAAAGCCATGTAAACCCGATCGACGTCCGGGCGTTCCTCGCGATCGACTTTGATGCTGACGAAATTGTCGTTCATCAGCTTCGCGATCTCTGGATTCTCAAACGACTCGTGTTCCATCACGTGACACCAGTGACAGGTGGAATAACCGACCGAGAGAAAGATCGGCTTGTTCTCCCGCCGCGCTTTCGCGAAAGCCTCCTCGCCCCACGGATACCAATCAACCGGGTTGTGCGCGTGCTGGAGAAGATAAGGTGACTTCTCGTTAGCCAGGCGATTCGTGAAGGCGGCCTCGCTCGCCTTGGGAGCATCCGTCGCCGCCGCATTCATCGCGCCGACGAGGGCGAGCAGGAGAAATTTTGACTGCATGAAAGCTTTCGGACGGTGGTGATACGGGCCGGCGCAGTCACACTAGCATGGCGGGTCTATTTGTTTTTTGCAGCGTGGTTTTCATAGAACTGATGAAACGGCGAGCGCGGCAATTACCGCGTTAGGCAGCACGGCCCGCTGGGCTGTCCGATATGCGCGGCGAGGAAGCTAATGGATACGGCGCGCCAGCGGTCGCGCCCTGCCGTTATTTCTTCGCCGCCTTATCTGCGGCCGCTTCGTTCGCCTGTTGTTTCGGCGTTTCGTTCTCCATTTTCACGATTTCACCGCTCTTCGCATCCACCAGCACTTCCGCGATATCTTTCGTGCCGGGTTTCGCAATGTCGAACGACCAGACGAGTTTTCCGCCTTCATTCTCCAGCTCGGAGGATTTGATTTTTCCATTTGGCACTTTGGCCAAAGCCGTCTTTTGCGCGTCGGCCTGAGTAATCTTTGCCTGTGCTTGCAACTGCGCCTGGGTCTCGTTCGACTCCGCCAGCGCAGCACTCGTTAAGCCGACGAGCGCGAGCGCGGCGACGGCACTGATTATTGTTAGGTTTGTTTTCATAGCTCGACTGTCGTCTGGCTTGGCCTTCGCTTCCCTTTCCGGGCCATTACAATGCTGTTATTTTGCCTACGAACTTCGCCTAAGGGGCAATGCTTTTTGGCCAAAAGACAATCGCGCCCACGAACAACAAATAGAGCGCAACCAGCGCCGCCCCATCCGCGCGGCGCAGGCCTCCCCGCCAGCAGAGAAGCGCGGTCGAGGTGACAGTCATGGCGCCGAGCCAGGCGAGTGCGAAGAAGGTGCGCGAGGAAGGAGCGCCGAGTCCGATGATGAGCGCGGGCAGGCAGATTCCGAAGACAATATTCAAAGTGTTGCTGTTGAAACATTCCGCGGCGACGGCCGCGCCGCGTCCGTGTTGCGCGAGTCGAACGGCGGCGACGGCGTTGGGAATTCCAGTCAAGGCTGCGATGCCGACCGTGCCGGCAATGGCGTGTGAAATGGAAAATCTCTCCGCAAGCCAGACGGCGGCGCTGACGATCCCGCGGCTGCCGGACACGATCGCGAAGAGCGCGGGCAGCACGAGCGACCAGTGAACAAGTGAAGCGCGAGCCCTGCCGTGTTTCTCGACATCTTGTTTGATCGGCTCGACCGCGCGCACAAGAAAAGTGGCGACGAAACGCGGGAGTGGAAGGTATTTGATCCGCGTCGGC
>JALZAX010000441.1 GCA_030948055.1 Verrucomicrobiota bacterium
AACAGCCTCGTCATCGCATTTTTTCTCACGATGGTTCTCGGCTTGAACGAAAGCGTCAGCATGCAATCCATGACGCTGACGATTCAGGCCCTGCGTTCCACCAGCCTAACGAGAGGTTGGTTCGTGCAAACTTTTCGTCGCGAGCTGGCGAGCGCGCTCTTGCTTGGCCTGGGCTGCGGCGCCGTCGTGGCCGTAATCGTTTACCTTTGGCGTCGCGATATTGTCGGCGCGGGTGTGATTGGCGGAAGCATTGCGCTTTCCCTCGTCACGGCATCGCTTTTCGGGCTTTCGGTGCCGTCGTTTCTGCACTGGCTAAAGCTTGATCCGAAAATCGCGGCCGGTCCCGTCACGCTCGCTTTCACCGATTTCTTCGCGCTTATTTTTTACTTCGGCATCGCCGCACTGGTGCTGTGACGAATTCCGTCTGCGTCGTCATTCCCGCGCTGAATGAAGAAGAACCGATTGGCGACGTCGTGCGCTCCGTTCTTGCCACCGGCATTCCGCGCGAAGTTATCGTCGTCGATAACGGCAGCAGCGATCGGACAGCGGATCTCTCTCGCGCGGCTGGCGCACGGGTCGTGGCGGCGCCGCGCGGTTACGGTCGCGCCTGTGCCGCAGGTGTCGCCGCACTATCACAGGCGTGCGATATCGTTGTCTTTCTTGACGGTGATGGGAGCGACTGCCCGGAATTCATGGAACGACTCGTTAGACCGATCATAGATCGCACGCACGATTTTGTCATCGGCTCGCGCACGCGCGGCCAGCGCGAGCCCCGCAGCATGAACGCACAACAAGTTATTTCCGGCCGCGTGGCCGGCTGGCTCCTCGGTCTGCTTTACGGCGTTCATTACACCGACATGTGCCCTTTTCGCGCGATTCGCCGCGATTCCTTGCACTCGTTAGGCATGCGCGAACAGACCTACGGGTGGAACCTCGAGATGCAGATGCGCGCCGCGCGCGCGGGTCTGCGGATTATGGAAGTGCCGGTCGATCATCGCTGTCGCACCGGAGGCGAGTCGAAGGTTTCCGGAACTTTACGCGGGACATTTGTTGCCGGCTCGCGCATTCTGGCCACGCTTCTCCGCATCGCGCTGGAGAGAAATTCAACCGCTCGTTAGGCAAAATGATGTCGTCTCAGAAACACGTGGGTGCAGGTTTTCTCGCCGGTGCGATTGCCGGCCTGGTCATGACCGTTGTCATGCTCGTTCTCGCGTCGATCTTCAATCTCGCCACGCCGCTCGCGATTCTTGGCGATCGCCTTTCGGTTCTTTTCACACCCGAGCGATTTTTTTGGATAATGGGTCGCGTGGGCGGCTACAACCACATGAAACAACTTGGCGTCGGGTCGGCCATGTTCGGGCAGATTATGGTCGGCGCGCTGGGCGGAGCATACTATGCGTGGAAAGCGCCGCTACTTTCGTCCTCCGCACGGCGCAAATTTTCGCTCGGGGTATTCATTCTTCTCCCGTTGATCGCGGCCACTGTTGCCCTTTGGCCCGTGCTCGGGACACACTACAGCGGTTATCCGATTCCAACGGCAACCGTCCTTACTCTTCTCGGATTGCTCATCTCTTTCGTCGCTTTTGAGCGCACTTTGGTTTTGAGTTACGAGGGATTAACTGGCCGGCCGCATTCCGTGGCGGAGAATCTCGCATACAGCCCGCCGATTGCGCGCCGCGCTTTGCTTCTGGGCGGTTTCGGTTTGCTCATCGCCGGCGGCGGCGCGGCGATCCTGCGCAAACTTTATCGCGTCGCCACTTTCAGTTACGACGGGACGCAATACTTCGGCGAGACGGTGCAGGCGATTACGCCTAACGAGCAGTTCTACACCGTAACCAAGAATGTGATCGATCCGGTCGTGGATGAATCGATCTGGCGCCTCGAAGTTACCGGTTTGGTCGATCGACCGCAGCGTTTCGATTTTGACGCGCTGAAAAATCTTACCTCCGTCACGCAGGAGACGACGCTCATGTGCATTAGCAACGGCTTGGGCGCGGGACTGATGAGCAACGCGGTTTGGAAAGGCGTGACCCTGCGCAGTCTGCTCGAGGCGGCCGGGCCGAAATCCGGAGTGGCCCGCGTGCGTTTGCACGGCGTTGATAATTACACCGACACCATTCCGCTGGAGAAGGCGCTCGATCCGGC
>JALZAX010000099.1 GCA_030948055.1 Verrucomicrobiota bacterium
CTTCACGGCATCTACGAATTCCTATCAGTCGCCAAGACCTACGAGCTTCGGAAGAAGCAGTGATGCGCGTCATCGTCTGGGGAATCAATTACGCGCCGGAGTTCACCGGGATCGCTCCGCATAATGTCGCGCTCTGCGAATTTTTGCGGGCGCGCGGGCACGATGCCGAGATGGTGACGACGTTTTCCTATTATCCGACCTGGCGGAAGGTGCCGGAAGATCGCGGACAACTTTATCGCACCGATGTAATTAACGGAGTGCCGGTACGTCGCTGCTGGCATTTTGTGCCGTTCCGAGTTTCAGCGCTGAAACGCATCCTGCATGAAGCTACTTTTGTTCTCACCTCGACGCTGCGCGTCCTCTCGTTAGGCCGCGCGGATGTCTATGTAATTGTCTCGCCGCCGCTCTTACTCGGGACGGCGGGGTGGTTGGTTGGGAAAATCAAACAAGCGCCATTTGTTTTTCATGTGCAGGACATGCAGCCGGATGCGGCGGTCGGTCTCGGGATGTTGCGCGAAGGCTGGTTCATCAAAACGCTCTACGCTCTTGAGTCATTCGCCTATAGAAGCGCGGCCCGCGTTTCCGGAATCACCCGCGGGATGTTGGCGAAATTTCGACGAAAGGGCGTGCCGGAAGAACAGCTGATCTATTTCCCGAACGCGATTTGCCTAACGAGTGATTCGTTGTCGCCAGAGCGAGGTGCCTTTCGCGCCAAGAACAAATTGCCGCTCGATAAATTTCTCGCCGTGTACGCTGGCAACCTCGGGGTGAAGCAGGGATTGGATCAATTAATCGAAGCCGCGCGTTCGGTGCGCAATCAGAATGTTCGTATCGTCATTTGTGGCGACGGCGCGCAACGGGACGTGCTAGCGGAACAAATTCGCACGTTGAAGTTGCCTAACATTTCCATGCTGCCTTTGCAGGAAGGCGAGAATTACACATCGCTCCTGAACGATGCCGATCTTTGTTTCATCACGCAGCAATCCGGTTCGGGAAATTCTTTTTTCCCGAGCAAGTTGCTAGGCCTGCTCGCACAATCGAAGCCGGTCATCACCGTGGCGGATCCGGAAAGCGAACTCGCTGAAGCGGTCACCGAAGGAAATTTTGGACGAAACATTCCTCCGGGCCGGCCAAGCGAAATCGCAACTACCTTGGACGAAATTGCTAGTGATACCGAGCGATTGGCAGCTTGGGGAAAATCGGGACGCGAGTACGTGCAGCAATTCGAAAAGACGCAGGTCTTCGAAAATTTTCTGGGGGAACTGAAAGCGTTGTTGTAGCGACGGCGCTCTGTCGCCGTATCGACGTTTTGATTTCAGGCGACGCAGTCTTACGCCGACCGAGCGGCGTCGCTACAACGCAGGCGATCTTAGTAGGCGCTTCTGGGCGGCACGACGATCTGCGCGCAAGTGCGCAGAATGATTCCGCATTCGAGCGAGAGGTTCCAATTCTCCAGGTATTCGATATCGCAGGCGACGCGTTTTTCGATGTCGGAACTGTTGCGCGCTTCGCCGCGAAAACCGCGCACTTGCGCGAGCCCGGTGATCCCGGGTTTGACGAAAGTGCGCACGTTGTAGTTCGCCATCAGCTGCGAGAATTCGTTGTTGTGCTCGATGAGATGGGGGCGCGGCCCGACGATGCTCATCTCGCCGCGGAGCACGTTCCAAAATTGCGGGACTTCATCGATGCTCAATTTGCGGAACCATTTGCCTAACGAGTAGACGCGTTCGTCTCCATCGCGCGCCTGCCGCGCGATATCGCCATTCGCCGGATGCATGGTGCGGAACTTATAGATGGGAAAACGGCGATTCTGCAGGCCGGCGCGTGTTTGCACATGCAAGAGTGGCCCGGGCGATTGCAGTCGTTGTGCGATCCAGACGACAACGGTGAGGATCGGGAAAACAACGAAGATGACCGGAAGCGAAATCGCGATATCGAGCGCGCGTTTGAAAAAACGATTCAGCGGATTCTCCAACGGTTCTTCACGCAAGCCAATGAAACGAAACCCATCGTCTTCGAAATGCGTCACCGAGTGCCGCAGTTTTTCCTCGAGGTCGCTCACGATCAGGAGTCGGACGCCGACATTGTCGCAGACGCGAATGATGTCGCGGTTGATATCGGTGAAGAGCGGAAACTCGAGCATGATCACCTGGGTGATGCCGCGCTCACGCAGGACGCGCTCGATATCTTGTGCGCGGCCGAGGACCGGCATGCCATCGGGCGCCGCTTCAATCGGATCGTCGGAAAGCAAACCGATCGTCCGCAAACCGATATCGGATTTTCGGCGTAACCAGCCACGCAACTCTTCCGCCTTTTCCGCCGAGCCAATGAGCAAGGTGCGCTCGACGCGTTCGTTCTTGAAGATGCTGCGCGCGAGAAACGACGGCAGATAGTAATGCGAGAAAAGCAGCACGACGTAGAGCCAGGGCACGAAGTTGAAGAAGAAGACGCGCGAAATGAAAGTGTCGTGCGTGGCGATGAGGTAAACGACGAGGGCGGCGATGCTGGCGAAGGTTTGCCGCAAGGCGAGGCGATGTTGCCGGAGCAATTCGTTTTGCAGGAAATAATTTTTCGAACCGTCGCGCGCGAGTGATTCCAGCGCCATCCCGAAGAGGAGGAGCACGCAGTAGATGCTGTAACGGCGCCAGGTTAGTTGATCGCCGTCGGAATAGAAGGTGACCATGATCCAGACGCCGAACCAAAAGAGGACGGCGACCAGCACGATCTGGCAAAGCAGGAAAACGCGATAGAGACCTTCCGTGCGTTGCGTAACCATGATTATGGCCTGACCACGTTGAGAGTACGCGTTGGCGGCGCGCCTTCAACTTGTGGTAGGTTTTGCGAAATTGACATGATCCCTGGGCTTTTCTAGTCGAGCTAATCCCATACCATTGCACCCTCCCGTCGTCGCCTGAATGGAAGCTGTCTCCCATCGAAAATCCCGCACCGGCCAGACGCCCAGCCCCGAATTTACCTGGGAAGATCTAGCCACAGGGTTGTTGCCTGTGCTAGCCTGTTTTTTGGGCGGCGCGACCGAGAAGTGGGCCGAGGGAATCATCGTCGCGCTGGTCGGCGGCCTGCTCCTGCTCAATCCGCCACGCTATTCGCTCGGTCCGTTGGTTCATGGAATTCTCCTGGCATTAGTCGGCTGCGCGGCGCTGGCGTTTTTGCCTAACAAGTGGTTCTTCATGCCGGCCTGGCGGTTGGCGTTGACCGACGACTTCGGCGTGCAACTGGGTTCGACGCTTTCGCCACAACCGTGGATTACGCTTGGTTGTCTCCTCAGTTTCGTAGCGGGACTGTGCTGGTTTTATTACATCACGGGACAGGAAGTGGAGATCCGCGCCGCGCGCCGTCAGCTGCGCATTTTCGCAGTTGGCGTGATCGCCCTCGCCAGCATCGCGGTCGCGCTCTATTACGCGCACAGCGCGCTGCCGTTTTGGCATAACCAGCGCGGATTTGGTCCATTCCCGAATCGCAATCAAACCGCCAATCTTTTCGGATTAGCCTCGATTGTAATCGTCGCCTGCGCCTACGACGGAATTCGCTATCACAGGAAAACGTGGATCGTTTGGCTGGCCGGGCTGGCTGTCGTTGTTATCGCCATTGTCCTGAATTTCTCTCGCGCCGGCATCGCGATTTTGATTGCCGGCACTGCGCTCTGGCTCGCAATTTTTATTTTCCGAACCGGCACAAAAGGCCGGATCGCGATCGGTGTTTCGGCATTGCTGCTTTTGCTGACGGCGCTTTTGCTTTTCGGCGGCCAAACGCTGGAGCGTTTCAATCTCCATGGCAAAGGCACGACGATGGGCGGCGATTTCCGCTGGCTCATTTATCACGATACCTTCGCGCTCATTCAGGCGTCGCCCTGGCCGGGAGTCGGGTTGGGAAATTTCGACCCGGTCTTCGCCCTCTTTCGCGATGTCTCGTTAGGCCAAAACCGCGCGCTCCATCCGGAAAGCGATTGGCTTTGGCTCTACAGCGAGATGGGTTGGCCAGCGGTCGCGTTGATTTTGTTGGGCGCGGCGGTTCTGGTTAGGCGCTGTTTTCCATTCGTGGAAGGGACTAACCAATGGTTCCGATTAGCAGCGCTAATCGCAGCGATCATTTTCGCATTGCACAGTCTGTTCGATGTCGCCGGGCATCGTGTCGGCAGCGCCTACGCCGGAATTTTTCTTTTTGGTCTCGCTTTGAAACGACCGTTCGAGCGCGTGGCGAAACCGTGGTTCGTCGCCCTCTTTCGCACCGTCGGATTTCTTCTCGTTCTTCTCGGGCTGACCTGGGTGGTGACAACTTATCGGGATATTTCGTTGCCGGGATCGATGGGCGTCGATGTCGAGCGAGCGCGGGCCAAGAGTGACAACGTCGGCCGGCAACACACCCAGACGATTTTGCATGCGACGCGCGGACTGGGTTGGGCGCCACTCGATTGGCAGCTGTATTTTTTGCGTGCGCTGGGCGAGATCGGCGCGCAAAAACCGTCCGAGGCGCAGGACGATTTTCGACGCGCGCGTTTTCTCGAGCCGAATTCCTTTGAGGTTCCGTATCAGGAAGGCGTGGCCTGGTCGCTGCGCGAACCTATGCTCGCGATGACGGCATGGCGTGAAGCTTTGCGGCGCGCGGGCGCGCAACGTCCCGAGCTTTTCGATCGCATGCTTTCCGGCGCGATGCAGTTGAGTCCGAAAGTTTACCAGATGCTGGAGGATTTCAGCGGAGGTCAGGCCGATCTCGCGCTGACCTATCTCGCCCGGGCGGAGGGCGAGAATTTTATGGCGGAAGTGAACCACTTGTTAGACCGAGAGCCGACCTTGCAAAATCTTTCCCTGGAGCAAAAACGTCAGCTCTTCGAACTGTGGTCGGAACGCGGCGATCTCGCGCAGCTGGCCAAAGTTTTAGAGCAACACCCGGAGTGGCGCGATTTCGCCTGGCGCGGCGAAGCAAAATATTTCGCGGCGCAGAAAAATTTCCAAAACGCCGTCCGCCTAACGAAACGCTTTGCACAGAAACCGGAGCTGCCGCGAGGCCCGACCGGTTCGTCCATCGAGCAACTGCAAAAGGATTCAATCTCAAATCCGGGCAATTACGAAGTAGGTTACGCGCTTTATCAGCAGCAGATGCAGGCGAACAAAGTGGAAGACGCTCTCGTGACGGTGCGGCGTTTTACCTCCCGAAAAGACGCCCCGCCGTATTTCCATTTCCTCGAATCCGAAGCCTGGGCGGCCAAAGGAAACTGGGAACGCGCCTGGAGCGCCTGGCTGGATTACGACAAAAGCACTCGTTAGACCTTGTAGCCACGGCCCTTGGGCCGTCCCGTTGTGTTTGCCACTGAAGCCGAATATGGTTGGCCCGCCTAATGGGACGGCCCGCAGGGCCGTGGCTACAACAGGAGTGCCGCCTGAGCCGCAGCCAGGCGGGCGATCGGCACGCGATACGGACTGCAGCTGACGTAATCGAGTCCGAGTCGATGACAAAATTTCACGCTGTCGGGATCGCCGCCGTGTTCGCCGCAAATGCCGAGTTTGATTTTCGGTCGCGACTTGCGGCCTTTCTCGACTGCGATCTGCATTAACTGGCCAACACCATCTTGGTCGATGGTGGCGAATGGATTCCGTTTCACGATTTCCAATTCGGCGTAATGCGGCAGGAATGATCCGCTGTCATCACGGCTCATGCCGAGCGCGGTTTGGGTGAGATCGTTCGTGCCGAAGCTGAAGAACTCGGCGGTCTCGGCGATTTCGTCGGCGGTCAATGCACCGCGCGGAACTTCGATCATGGTGCCGACGAGGTAACTTAGTTTCACTTTCTTCTCTTTCATTACTTCATTGGCGACGCGCCGAACGATCTCGGCTTGCAGCTCGAATTCCTTGTCGAAACCGACGAGCGGAATCATCACTTCGGGATTCACTTTCGTGCCGCTCTTTTGCACTTCCGCGGCGGCTTCGAAAATGGCGCGTGCCTGCATTTCGGTTACTTCGGGAAAGGAAATGCCGAGACGACAACCGCGATGGCCGAGCATCGGATTTTGTTCGTGCAGCTCGTGCACACGGCGCGCGATCTCATCGACGCTCACGCCCATTTTGTCGGCGAGCGCGCTCTGCGCGCCGTGATCCTGCGGAAGAAATTCGTGGAGCGGCGGATCGAGCAAACGAATCGTCGCCGGCTGGCCTTTGAGCGCCTTAAAGATGCCGATGAAATCTTTCTTCTGATACGGTAACAGTTTCTTGAGCGCCTTTTGCCGATCATCGACTTTGCGCGCGAGAATCATTTCGCGCATGGCGTCGATGCGATCGCCTTCGAAAAACATGTGCTCGGTCCGGCAAAGTCCGATGCCGCGTGCGCCAAAGGAAACGGCGTTCTCGACCTGCTCCGGCGTGTCGGCATTGGTGCGCACGCTCATGCGCGTGACCTTTGCGCACCAATCCATCAGCTGAGTGAAGTTGCGATACGTTTCGGTTTTCTGCGCGGTCTTATCGCCATCGAGCAAACCCTGGATGATCTCCGACGCGGCGGTCGGAAGCTGCCCTGCGTAAACAGTGCCGCTCGTTCCATCGATCGAGAGATGATCTCCGCCTTCGCGGAAAATCTCTTTTCCGACGGTCATTGTTTTCGCGCGATAATCGATCTGCAAGTCGGCGGCGCCGCAGATGCAAACTTTTCCCATTTGCCGCGCAACCAAAGCCGCATGTGATGAAACGCCGCCGCGCGCCGTGAGGATTCCTTCTGCCGCGATCATGCCACGCAAATCTTCCGGGGAAGTTTCGACGCGCACTAACAAAACCTTTTCGCCCTTCGCCGCTGCGGCCGCCGCACGATCGGCGTTGAAATAAACTATGCCGGTGGCGGCGCCGGGACCGGCCGGCAATCCCGTGGCAATTACTTTCGCGCTCTTCAGCGCAGCGCGATCGAAGACCGGCGCGAGCACTTGATCCAGCTGATCGGCCGGGACGCGCTTGATCGCCGTTTTCCAGTCGATCAATTTTTCGCGCACCATGTCGCAGGCGAATTTCACCGCCGCGACGCCGGTGCGTTTTCCGTTGCGCGTCTGCAGCATGAAAACTTTGCCGTCCTGGATGGTGAACTCGAAGTCCTGCACGTCTTTGAAGTGCGACTCAAGAATCTTGCGCATGCGCTCGAGATCGATCAGCGCCTTCGGCAAATGTTTTTTCAAATCGGCCACTGGCTCCGGTGTCCGCACGCCCGCGACAACGTCTTCGCCTTGCGCGTTGATCAAGAATTCGCCGTAGAAAACTTTTTCGCCGGTCGCGGGATCGCGCGTGAAGGCAACGCCCGATCCGGAATTGCTCCCGGTATTTCCGAAGACCATCGCCTGCACGTTCACCGCTGTGCCCCATTCCTGCGGGATGTTGTATTTGCGGCGATAAACGATGGCGCGGTCGTTCATCCACGAACCGAACACCGCGCCAACAGAACCTTCGAGCTGCGCCCAGGGATCGTTGGGAAATTGTTTTCCGGTGCGGTCCTTCACCAGCTTTTTGAAACGCGCAACCATCTCTTTCAAATCCGCGACACTTAGTTTCGTGTCTTCGATATCCTTGTGGTACCGCTCATGTTTCAGCTCGTGAATCACGGTCTCGAACGGTTCATGATCTTCGTGCGGCGCTTTTTGCACACCCATGACGACGTCGCCGTACATCTGGATGAAACGGCGATAACAATCCCAGGCGAAGCGCTCATTCTTCGTCGCCTTCGCCACGGCCAGCACGGTCTGGTCGTTCAGCCCAAGATTCAAAATCGTGTCCATCATTCCTGGCATGGAATCGCGCGCACCCGAGCGGACGGCGAGGAGCAGCGGCATAGCGCTGGTGTCGCCAAATTTCGTCCCCATGATTTTTTCCATGCGACGAACTCCATCTTCGACCTGTGCCTGCATCGCAGTTGGGTAGGTGCGCTTATGCGCATAAAAATAAGTGCAGACTTCAGTCGAGATGGTGAATCCCGGAGGCACAGGCAAACCAATGCGTGTCATCTCGGCGAGATTCGCGCCCTTGCCACCGAGCAACGGTTTCATCTTGCCGTCGCCATCCGCTTTGCCGTCCCCGAAATTGTAAACGTAACGCGTTT
>JALZAX010000442.1 GCA_030948055.1 Verrucomicrobiota bacterium
CCGTCTGCGGAACCGCGCCCAAGAAGGCGAGCGCCAGAGCCAAGATTAAGAGAAAACGGAAATGCATTGCGGTTAAGGAGGCAGCGATCCTTTGCTAATCGCCGAGGCGCTGGTCGCAGAGACCACACACTCGCAAAAGAAACGCTAACGCCGGCTTACCAAAGCGAATTTTATCGCGCTGACAAGAGACTATTTTCGCGCGCGAATGTTTTGCCTAACAAATGCTATTTCACCGACACCTGCTCGGCGAAAGAGCGAGCAATTTGCCGCCGCGCAACTGCGGGTTCGCGCTGACGCGCCGCGGTCAAGGCCACCGTCTCGTTGTAATGCAATTCGAGCTGACGAATCTGCGCGCCCTGTTCGAAATTTGCCGCGACGTATTCACGGCCGAGCAATCCCATTTCGCGGAATGTCACTGGCGAGCGCGTGATCTCCTGCATCGCATTCGCGAGCGCTTCGAAGTCGCGTTCCTCGACCAACAACCCGCTCCGTCCATGTTCGACCGCTTCAGGAATTCCACCGTGCCTTGTCGCCGCCACAGGCAGACCGGTCGCCATCGCCTCGAGAATGGAATTGGGAATTCCCTCCTGGTTTTCATCGGGCGGCGTTTCGCTCGGGTGAAGGAAAAGATGCGATTGCGCGTAAAGATCGAGCAACTCCGACTGCGAAACGAAGCCGTGAAAATGAACTTTGCCGCTGATGCCCAACTCTTCCGCGAGTTCCTCCAAGTGCGGTTGTAGTGGTCCTTTGCCAGCGATGGCGAGCTCCGCTTTGGGAAACCGTTTTCGAAAAATCGCGAAGGCGCAAAGTGTCGTCGCGACACCTTTTTTTGGAATTAATCGACACGCCTGCAGGAAACGCCAGTTCCCATCCGTCGGAGCTTCGCGCCGGACGTAAGGAAAATCCTGCAAGGGTAATCCCGTGCGATTGATGCGCAGCTTTTCCGGCGCACATCCCAGACTAACGAGTCGATCCGCCAGCGATTTTGAACGCGCCAGAACTACCGGGACGGATTCGAAAAGTTTTCTCAACTTCGCCGCGTAATCGCGAATGTCGGTTTTCTTCGCCACATCCGCCCCGTGGAATGAAACCACGCATGGCTTGTCCCAGCGCTCGATAAACGGCTGCAAATGCGTGCCGGTGTGTCCGAAATAAATATGCATCAGGTCCGCGCCGCGGCGTTCCAGCAGACGCGCGAGCATTTGATATTCGCCGCGATATACGATCGGCGGGCGTCGCTTCACGAACTTCAGCCAACCGTGACGAATAGGATTAATTCCCGGCTCGGGAATGAGTTCGATGTCGCGGAAAGGAAACAGCTCCGCGTTCTGCACGGCTTTCGTCATGACGAAGGTGCGATAATTTTGCAGCGAGGAGACCTGCCGATAAATGTGCAGCATCTCGCGTTTGAGAAACGTAGTGCAGTAGCTCGCAACAACCGGTTCGGACATAAGTTTTCGGCGCGATTAGCTCTTCAACCGTTATACGGCAGCGCTGCGCTTACAGGTTCCCCTTTTCTTCCTGCATCTTCCGGAATCAAGTCTGCGCTGAGCCAGCTGGCAAGATGTTGTTTCAATTCGTTGATCCCTTCACCGTGCTGCGCCGAAATCGGAGTGACTTTGACGGGAGCGAAGCGTTGACGGATCGCCTCAACATTTTCCGCACTGCCGTCGAGGTCGATTTTGTTGGCGATGATCAACCATGGACGTTTTGATAATTGCGCATCGTAGAGATCGATTTCTCGTCGCAAACTCTGCAGGTCCTCGATCGGATGTCGCCCTTCGCTGCCCGCCGCGTCAACGATGAAAAGCAAATAACGGCAACGTGTGATGTGGCGCAGGAAATCGTGACCAAGCCCGATGTTGCGATGCGCACCTTCAATCAAACCGGGAATATCCGCGATAGTCCCGCGAGAATATTCGTCGAACTCCACCACGCCGACACTGGGTCGCAAAGTAGTGAATGGATAGGCCGCCACTTTCGGATGCGCCGCGGAAAGTTTACCTAACAACGTGGATTTACCCGCGTTCGGATAACCAACCAGTCCCGCGTCTGCAATCGTGCGCAGTTCCAAAAGAAAATCGCCTTGTTCGCCTTCTTCG
>JALZAX010000100.1 GCA_030948055.1 Verrucomicrobiota bacterium
GTTCGGTGAAATCGATAGCTATGCCTGGTCGCCGGATAGCCAATGGGTAACCTGGGCGCGGCCGGAAGAAAATGGCCTCTCCAAGGTCTACATTTTCTCGACCAACGACAAGAAGCCCATCGCGGTAACGGACGACTGGTATAACTCGACGGCATCGGTCTTCAGTGATGACGGGAAGTTTTTACTCTTTAGCTCGGCGCGCGATTTCAAGCCGACTTTCGGAACGCCAGAGTTCTCCGAGGTTTATCGAAACATGGAACGTATCTATCTGGTCGCGTTAGCTAAAGACACGGAAAATCCACTCGCGCCGCGCAGTGATGAAGTAGGCAAAAAGAAAGACAAGGACAAGGAAAAGGCGGACGATAAAAAGTCCCCTACACCTGAAGCTAGCAAGGCCGGATCACCTCAACCTTCGGCAACACCGAAGCCGCCGCCGCCCGTGAAAGTAGATCCAGACGGCTTGCATGATCGCATCATTGGCATGGAAGTGGCGCCGGGCGACTACAGCGACATTCGAGTCGTCGATGGACGCGTCTTTTACCTGCGTCGCACTACGGCGGACGAGCTAGGCGAGGGCGGCGAAGACGACGGCGGCCGTGGCGACCGCAAGTATCACCTTTGTGTCTATAGCATCGAAGATCGCAAGGAGACTGTCCTGGGCGACGTTAATACCTACGAGATCACCTTCGATGGAAAGAAGATGCTGGTAAAGATCGACAAGGATTATGCCATCATCGATCTGCCGAAGGATAAGATCGACACGAAGGACCATGTCATCAAAGCGGGCTCGCTTGACATGATGCTCGATCGCCACGCGGAGTGGACCCAGATCTTCAACGAATCCTGGCGACAAATGCGAGACTTCTTCTATTCGCCTACGATGAACGGCGTCGATTGGAAAGCAATGCACGACAAATACGCCGCGCTCGTGCCTTTCGTGAACCATCGCAACGATCTCACCTATTTGTTAGGTGAACTTATTGCCGAGCTTAACAACGGTCATGCGTATGTCGGTGGCGGTGAGCGCCCCGAAACGCCGCGGATCAAGCTAGGCTTACTCGGGGCAGAGCTATCACGCGACCCAGCTAGTAAGGCGTATAAGATCGATCGCATCCTGCCGGGTGAGAACTGGAACAAACGCACGCGTTCGCCGCTCACGGCTATTGGCGTAAACGTGAAAGCAGGCGATTACATCCTGGCGATCAATGGCACGCCAGTCTCCTCCTTAGCTAACATCTACGACGGCCTGATTAACACCGCCGACAAGCAGGTTATCCTGCGCGTTAACTCGAAGCCGAGCGATGATGGCGCGCGCGATGTTACAGTCGTACCGGTGGCCGATGAGTCATCACTCTACTACCTGGCCTGGGTGAAAAAGAACATCGACGAGGTAACAAAACGCACCAACGGCGAAGTAGGTTACCTGCATATACCTGACATGGGCCAGCCGGGGTTGAATGAATTCACCAAGATGTACTTCCCGCAGATTCACAAAAAGGGGTTGATCGTGGATGTGCGCGGTAACGGCGGCGGCTTTGTTTCGCCATTAGTCATTGAGCGTTTGCGTCGCGCTTTAGTTATGGTGGAGATCGCGCGCAATGGCACACCGCAAACTAATCCACCGCAAACCTTCCTCGGACCAATGGTCACGTTGTGCGACGAGTTCTCCGCTTCCGATGGCGACATCTTTCCTTTCCGCTTCAAGTCGCTAGGTCTCGGAAAACTGATCGGTAAACGCACCTGGGGCGGCGTTATCGGCATCCGTAATCCTTTGCCCCTAGTGGACGGCGGAATCCTCAATCGGCCCGAGTTCGCCCCTTACTCCAAGGATGGCAAGGAATGGGTCGTTGAAAGCCACGGTGTGGATCCCGATATCGTGGTCGATAACGATCCGGCCAAGGAATACAAAGGCGAAGACCAGCAACTCGATCGTGCGATAAAGGAAATTCAGGAAGACTTGAAAACCAAGCGTTACGATTTGCCGCCCGTCCCGCCTTATCCAAATCGTAATCCAGCCAAGAGTAGCTAACGAGCGGTTTACTACCTGACTAATGTATAACAAAGATAACCTGGATAAAATCGAGAAGCTGAACAAACTCGCGCCCGAAGCGATGAAAGCTTTTTGGGCTTTCGACAAGGCCGCGGTTGCGGATGGTGTCGTTCCCGTAAAGTATAAGGAACTCATAGCCGTGGCGATGGCGCTTACTACTCAGTGTCCTTATTGCATCGACATTCATGCTAACAATGCCCGAAATGCGGGCGCCACCGAAGAAGAGATCGCCGAAGCAGCTATGGTAGCAGCGTCGCTTCGCGCCGGAGCTGCTGTCACCCATGCTACCCATGCCTTGTTGTAGTTAGAGACGATTCCTGCTTGTCGCTTGTCGTTAGCGGGCGCAGGCTGGAGGCATGAGCTGGATGGATCAAATCACGAATGTCTTGCAGAATTACTCGCAGAGTGGCGGCGCTACGACGCCGAACCAGGGCGAGGTCGAACAACATTTCAATCAAGTGGCGCAGGCCGCGCCGCCATCGGATATGGCGAACAGCATCGCATCGATGTTTCGGAGCGATCAAACGCCTCCATTTGGACAACTCGTTAGCCAACTTTTTGGAAACTCGAACGATAGTCAGCGCGCTAATTTGATAAACACTTTGCTGGCCAGCGGCGCCGGCGCAGGACTGCTCTCGCAGCTGGCAAAATCGGCCGGCATTTCGCTTCCGGCTGGCGGAGGTGGTCAGATCACGCCGGAAGATGCATCGAAGATCACGCCCGAGATGGTGCAACAAGCCGCGGCCCACGCCGAGCAACACGACCCATCGATCGTTGATCGCGTGAGCCAGATCTACGCGCAGCATCCCACGCTGATCAAAACGCTCGGCGTTGCCGCGATGAGCATGGCGATGTCGCACATGGCGAGCCGCCGTTAACCGATAACCACTCGTTAAACTTCGACTGTCTCGCCGATCTGCGGCAGGAGTAATTCCTTGCCGGCCTTCTTCGCCGCCGCGATTACGGCGGCGTGATCAATTTTGATTGGCGGAAATGTGTCGTAATGCACGCCCACGATCTTGTTCGCGCCGACGAAATCCGCGGCGCGCAAGGCGTCGTCGATTCCCATCGTGAAGAAATCGCCGATCGGCAGAGCGGCGAAACGCAACTGCGTTTGTTCTCCGATCAATTTCATGTCGTAAGCCAGCGCGGTGTCGCCGGAATAATAGAAATTCCCGTCGTCGGTCTCGACCACGAAACCGCACGGATTTCCGCCATAACTTCCGTCCGGCATTGAGCTGCTGTGAATTGCGCTGGTTAACTTCACCCGGCCGAAATCTGTCGTGGCCGCGCCGCCGTGATTCATCGCCTGCACATTCTTCACGCCCTTTTTCCCGAGCCACTCGCCGACTTCGAACGGCGCGATCACCTTAGCCTCGGTGCGTTGGGCGATCTCGATCACATCGGCGACGTGATCGCCGTGCCCATGCGAGACGAGGATGAAATCGGCTGCGATCTTTTTGATGTCGATATTTTCCGCGAGCGGATTCGGACTAACGAATGGATCGAAAAGAAGCGTTTTGCCGCCGGCCTCGATGGCGAAACAAGCATGTCCGTAGTATGTGAAGTTCATAGCGACCGATACTTGATGCAGAAAACAAACGGCGTCACCATCTCTTCCGCGCGCAAAAAATGCGTGACGATGACGGCGCGGGAGTTATCTTAGATTTGTCATGGCGAGCACGACTTACCGAGTGATACGAGAGCAACGGCAACGTGGTAATTTTACCACCGCGCAAATTGACGAAGCGATCCGGGCAGCCAACGCTATTTTGGCTCGGCGTGAGATGAGGAAGAAATCTCGCTCCTCCACCAAAAAATCGCAGGCTCATCCGCGGAGCTGAACGTTAGTCGCATGGATGCCGCGGAATATCGGCACCAGGTTTTCATTAATTGCCCTTTCGACCGCGAATATCGGGAACTCTTCTATGCGATTGTTTTCGCGGTCAAGGATTAGGGTTACGAGGCGCGTAGTGCGCTCGCGATCAGCGACTCCGGAGAAGTGCGGCTGGCCAAGATCTTGAAGCTTATTTCTGAGTGCCAGCTGGGCATTCACGATATTTCGCGGACGGAACTGGAGCGCCGCACGCAGTTGCCGCGCTTCAATATGCCGCTGGAGCTCGGCATGTTCTTAGGCGCAAAGGAATTTGGCGACGAGCAGCAGCGCTCGAAGATCAGCCTGGTGCTTGATCGCTCGCAACATCGCTACGAAAAATTTTGCTCGGATATCAAAGGTTGCGACATCAGCGCGCATCGGCGCGACCCGGCCCTGGCGATTTCTGCCGTGCGGGATTTTTTGCGCAACGCGCAACCGCGCGTCACCATTCCCGGCGGGAAACTAATTCACCGGCGCTACCGCAAATTCCTCAAGACTTTGCCGATTTCTTGCAAGCAACTCGGTGTTCGCCCAAGAGATTTAATTTTCAATGATTACACGACTTTAGTGGAGCGTTGGTTGCAGCAGGAAGCGGTTGCATCCTAGCCGCGGCGAAAATTCCGATTTGCCGCTCGCGCCTTCGAATGCTTAGTGCTCGCAGACAGTTTCGCGGCGGCTGATGAACATTCACGAGTATCAAGCGAAGGAATTGCTGGAGAAATTCGGTGTCGCCACTTCGCCGGGCAAAGCCGCGCGCACGCCGGAAGAAGCGGAACGAGCCGCGCGTGAACTCGCGACGACCGATCTGGTGGTGAAGGCGCAAATCCACGCTGGTGGTCGCGGGAAGGGAACTTTCAAGAATGGATTCAAAGGCGGCGTGCAGCTGTGCAAATCGCCCGAGGAAGCGCGCGAGATCGCTGCGAAAATGTTGGGACAAACACTCGTCACTCATCAAACCGGCGAGGCCGGCCGAGTGGTGAATACGGTTTTAGTAGCGAAGTCGGTTGAGATCGCGCGGGAAATTTATTTTGCCATTCTGCTCGATCGCGCGACCGCGGCGCCATTGATCGTGGCGAGCACAGAAGGCGGCGTGGAAATTGAAACCGTCGCGGAAAAATCGCCGGAAAAAATCATGCGCGAACCGGTGAATCCGCTGGCCGGATTGCAACCGTTTCAAGCACGCAAACTGGCGAAGCAATTAGGATTCAAATCGGATCAGATCAAAGCGGCGTCGAAATTGTTCGACGGTTTGTATCGCACTTTTATCGGACTCGATTGCTCGATGGTGGAAGTGAATCCACTCGTCGTGACCGATAAAGGCGAAGTGCTCGCGCTCGATGCGAAATTTAATTTCGACGACAACGCGCTTTATCGTCACCCGGAAATCGCGGCCATGCGCGACATCGGCGAAGAAGATCCGCGCGAAGTCGAAGCCTCGAAGCACGGACTCAATTACATCGGGCTCGACGGCAACATCGCTTGTCTGGTCAACGGCGCCGGCCTTGCCATGGCAACGATGGACATCATTAAATTTTACGGCGGCAGCCCGGCAAATTTCCTCGATGTCGGCGGCAGCGCGACGGAAGAGCAGGTGACGGAAGCATTCAAAATTCTCGTCGCCGACAAACGCGTGCAGGCGATTCTGGTGAACATTTTCGGCGGCATCGCGAAGTGCGATGTGATCGCGCAGGGCATCATCGCGGCGGCGAAGACAGTAGGTCTGTTGGTGCCACTAGTCGTTAGGCTGGAAGGAACAAATGTGGAAAAAGGGAAACAGCTGCTGAAGGAAAGTGGGCTGACCTTGATCACCGCGGATGATCTTGGCGATGCGGCGCAAAAGGCGGTTGCTGCGGCAAAGACAAAATGAATTTAAAAACCAGAAAGCCAGAAATAACGAGAGCGACTTTTCCCTTTGTGGTTTTCTGGCTTTCAAATTGATCCTCTCATGAAAGCAACCAACATCGCCTTCACCGGAATTCCCGTCACTGATATGAAACGGGCGCGTGCCTTTTACGAAGGCGTGCTCGGGCTTAAACCTTCCGCACATTTTAGCGAAGGTGTTTGGATCGAATACGAAATCGGCGACGACACGCTCGCGATCGGGAGCGTGGGCGATCAATGGAAACCGTCGTCAGACGGGACGAGTGTCGCGATTGAAGTGGACGATTTCGAAGGTGCGATTAAAGACCTCAAAGCTGCGGGCGCGAAGTTCGATACGGAGAATTTTGAAAGCCCGGTTTGCCGGATGGCGGTGGTGCAAGATCCGGACGGCAACAAGATCATCATTCACAAACTGAAATGATCACCGAGGTCGCATTCGTCGCTATCTGCGTGACCGATAAGGAACGGGCGCGGAAATTTTATCAAGAGACGCTGGGATTAAAGCCCGCACTCTCCATTCACGATGGCATGTGGGTCGAATATGAGATTGGCGGAACGACGATCGGTGTCGGCTGTCATCCGGATTGGAAACCATCGCGCGATGGAACTTCGGTAGCATTCGAAGTGGACGACATCGATGCGACGATCGCGAAGCTAAAAGAGGAAGGCGTCGAGTTTGAGCGCGAAAAATTTGAATCGCCGGTTTGTTTTATGGCGGTGATTCACGATCCCGATGGCAATCGACTGCTCGTGCACAAACGGAAACCGAAATAGCGCATGTCAGTTCTCGTCGACAAGAACACTCGGCTTTGTGTGCAAGGAATCACCGGCAGCGCCGGTGGATTTCATGCGAAGCAATGCATGGAATACGGCACGAATGTCGTCTCCGGTGTCACGCCCGGAAAAGGCGGGCAGAAGTTCGAGAACAAGGTTCCAGTGTTCGACACCGTCTGGGAAGCGCGCAAAGAAACTGGCTGCAATGCCTCGGTGATTTTTGTGCCGGCGGCGGGTGCGGCCGATGGAATACTCGAAGCAGTCGATGCCGGCGTGGAGCTGGTTATTTGCATCACGGAAGGAATTCCGGTCATGGACATGATGCGCGTGAAGGCGCAAATGGTCGGAAAAAAATCCCGCCTGATCGGACCAAATTGTCCCGGCATTATCACACCGGGCCAATGCAAGATCGGCATCATGCCCGGTTACATTCACAAACCCGGAAACGTCGGCGTCATTTCTCGCAGCGGCACGCTGACTTACGAAGCGGTTTGGCAATTAACTTCGCGCGGCCATGGACAATCCACCTGCATCGGCATCGGCGGCGATCCGATTAACGGCATGTCGCATCTCGATGCGGTGAAACTTTTCAACGACGACGACGACACGCATGCGATGATCTTGATCGGAGAAATCGGCGGCTCGGCGGAAGAAGAAGCGGCCGATTGGATCAAGGCGAATTGCAAAAAACCCGTGGCAGCATTTATCGCGGGAACAACCGCGCCGCCGGGACGCCGCATGGGGCACGCCGGCGCGATAGTCTCTGGGGGAAAAGGAACGGCGGCTGGAAAAATCGCGGCGCTTAAGGCCGCGGGGATTGCAGTTGCCGATACTCCTGCGACGATGGCAGATACTTTGATCGCGCAGATGAAAGGACGGAGCTGACCATGGAGCTGACGACACGCGGGCTCGAAGGCATCGTCGCGAACACGACGCGCCTGAGCGATGTCATTGGCGACAAAGGCCAGCTGATTTATTGCGGCTACGACATCAACGAACTCGCGGGCAAGGTCAGCTACGAGGAAGTCGTCTATCTTCTTTGGAACAACAAACTTCCCAAGCGAAAAGAGCTCGAGGAATGCCAGAACACCTTGCGCAGTCAGCGGGAATTGCCCGCAGGCGTGATCGATTTTCTGAAAAGCGCGCCGAAAAAATCGGAGCCGATGGATGTGATCCGGACGGCGGTTTCGATGCTCGGACTCTACGATGCTGATATTTCAAAGGAAGCGACGCCGGAAATAAATCGCGAACGCGCCCGTAGCATTACGGCGAAGATCGGCGTGATCGCGGCGTATTTTCATCGAGCGCGCAATGGGAAGGATCTTCCGCCAGTGCGTCAGGACCTCGGTGAAGCCGCGCATTTTCTTTACCTGATGTGCGGTGAGGAGCCGACCAAAGAAGCGGCCGAGACACTCGATGTCGCATTCGTTTTGCACGCCGATCACGGCACGAACGCGTCG
>JALZAX010000101.1 GCA_030948055.1 Verrucomicrobiota bacterium
CGAAATCGGTTGATCGCGTCGAACGCTACTTCGAGATGGCGGCGCAGGAGGCGCCGGAAGCGGAACTGGATGTCGATCTGATTATTCCGCCGGCGCCGAAGCTGGCGAATCGCGTGATCGAGTTGCGCGATGTCGGGATGGAACTCGGCGGCCGCACATTATTCCGAAATGTGTCGCTCAACCTTTTGCCTAACGAGCGGTTGGGAATTGTCGGACGGAATGGACTCGGAAAATCGACGCTGTTGAGAATAATGCTGCAGCAGCTCGCGCCGACATTTGGCGAAGTGGAGATTGGCGCGCGGACGGAAATAAATTACGTCGATCAAAATCGCTTGCTGCTCGATGACGCGAAGACGGTTTGGGAAGAAGTGGGCGAGGGAAGCGAGTATGTGCGGCTGGGCGAAGAGAACATCACACTGCGCGGATATCTGCGGCGGTTTCTCTTCACGGAAGAGCGCATCAATACAAAGATCGATCAGCTGAGTGGCGGCGAACGCAGTCGCGTGTTGCTCGCGAAAATTCTCAAGCGCGGCGGCAATGTTTTGATTCTCGACGAGCCGACAAACGATCTTGATCTGGGAACGCTGCGTTTACTTGAAGAAGCGCTGGTTGGTTTTGGTGGAAGCGTAGTAGTCGTTAGTCACGACCGCTATTTTTTGAATCGCGTTTGCACTGCGATCCTCGCGTTCGAAGACGACGGCGTGGTGCGATACGCGGTTGGAAATTACGACTACTATCTAGAGAAGCGTTCCGCGGAAGCGAGTGCCATCAACATCCGCGCGCACGCAGTCGCGAAAACATCGACGGTCGCGCAGCCGGTGGCGAAACCGCGCAAGTTGAAATGGAAAGAGGAACGCGAACTCGAAGGAATGGAAGCAGCGATTCTCGCTGCGGAAAACGAAGTCGCGCGCATTGAAGCGCTCTTTGCCGATCCGATGTTTTTCTTAGAGAAGGGTGTGGAATTTTCGAAGTACGAAAAGGAATTGCGCGCGGCGCGTGATGAGGTGGCGCGACTCTACGCCCGCTGGGAAGAACTCGGCGCAATCGCGAAGCTAACCGCGTGATAATCTGCGTAAACTCGTGCGGAAAATAATGTTGCAGCGCTGATTTTCATTCCTATATTCCCGCTCCCCCGCATCAGGTGCGCGGAAAAGTTCGTTGCCTGAGCGCGGTTTTTTTGTCGCCCGAATCCAGACGTTTTCGTCCGGTTTGGGCGGCTACCATTTTTAGACAATGCCCACCATCAATCAGCTCATTCGCAAAGGACGAAAGAAAGTTTCGGTGAAATCGAAATCACCGGCGCTGAAAAATTGTCCGCAGCGTCGCGGTGTTTGCACGCAGGTCATGACGCGCACACCGAAGAAGCCGAATTCCGCTCTGCGCAAAGTGGCCAAGGTGCGGTTGACGAATGGGCAGGAAATCATAGCCTACATCCCCGGCGAAGGGCACAACCTGCAGGAGCACTCGATCGTGCTCGTGCGCGGTGGACGGGTGAAGGATTTGCCGGGCGTGCGTTATCACATCGTCCGTGGAACGCTCGATAGCCTCGGGGTTGATGGTCGGCGTCGTAGTCGTTCGAAGTATGGCGCGAAACGGCCGAAGGCTGGTGGCGAGGCCGCAGCAGATAAGGGCGGCAAGAAGAAATAATTTTTTAAGAACTACGGAAACGGAATCACATGTCTCGTCGGCGGAAAGTTTACAACAAAGAGGAGAAGCTCGACTCGCGCTACGGCAGCGCCGCAGTTGCGCGCCTGATCTCTACCGTGATGAAGCGGGGGAAGAAATCTCTCGCGGAGCGGATCGTCTACACCGCGATCGATAAATCGCGCGAAGGTTCGGACGCGGTTGATCCGCTCGAAGTTGTAAACAAGGCGCTGGAAAATGTGCGCCCGCGTTTGGAAGTGAAATCACGCCGTGTCGGTGGCGCGACTTATCAGGTGCCGATGGAAGTCACGCCGGCTCGTCAGGTTTCGTTGGCGATGCGTTGGATTGTTTCGTACGCGGACAATCGTCGCGGCATGCCGATGGCGGAAGCGCTCGCGGCTGAACTAAAAGACGCCGCGGCTGGTCAGGGCAACGCGATCAAGAAACGCGACGACACGCACAAGATGGCGCAAGCGAACCGCGCCTTTGCACATTTTCGCTGGTAACGATTTTTCGTCATGGCAACTGCGACTCTCGATAAACCCAAAGCGACGGCGAATCCCAATTCGCCGGATCGTAAGTTCCCGCTCGAAAAAACGCGGAACATCGGAATCGCTGCGCACATCGACGCGGGCAAGACAACGCTGACCGAGCGCATTCTTTTTTATACCGGCATGATCCACAAGATCGGTGAAGTGCACGAAGGCACGACCGTGACGGACTGGATGGAGCAGGAACGCGAGCGCGGCATTACGATCACTTCCGCCGCGACGACCTGCGCTTGGATGCAAAAGCCGGAGCCGGGCGTCTACAAAATGTTCGAGGGCATTAAAATGCGCGTGAACATTATCGACACGCCGGGTCACGTCGATTTCACCGCCGAGGTCGAGCGTTCTTTGCGCGTTCTCGACGGTGCAATCGCAGTCTTCGACGCGGTCGCCGGTGTGCAGCCGCAATCGGAAACGGTCTGGCGCCAGGCGAACAAGTATCTCGTTCCGCGCATCGCCTTCATTAATAAGATGGATCGCGTCGGCGCTGACTTTGATGCGTCGATCGAATCGATGCACAAAAAACTCGGCGCAAATGCCTGGCCGATTCTGATTCCGCTCGGCAAAGAAGATTATCTCAAAGGCCAGCTTGACGTCGTAAATCGCAAAGCGGTTTTTTATCTCGACGATGATTCGATGGGTTCGGTCTACGAGGTGCGCGACATTCCAGAGGAGAACAAGGACCAAGTCGAAAAAGCCTACGCGACTTTGGTCGAGCAGATTTCGAATCTCGATGACGAGATCGCCGAGGCAGTTCTAGAAGAGAAGGAGATCACGCCGGAAATGTTGAAGGCGGGCATTCGTCGCCAGACGATCGCGAACAAGTTCGTGCCAGTCGTCGGTGGTTCAGCTTTCAAGAACAAAGGTGTGCAGTATCTCGTCGATGCGGTCATCGATTACTTGCCGGGCCCGCTCGACATTCCGCCAGCCAAAGGCATGGAGCCGGACACGCACGAGCCGATGGAAGCGCTAACGGACGACAATGGAAAATTCTGTTCGCTCGCATTCAAACTTTGGAGCGATCCGTTCGTCGGGAAGCTGGTGTTCTTCCGCGTTTACTCCGGTTCGCTGAGCAAAGGCGACAACGTTTATAATCCGCGCACTAATAAGAGAGAGCGCATTTCGCGGTTGATTCAGATTCAAGCCGACAAGCGCGAAGATATCGACACCTGTTACTCGGGCGACATCGCAGCAATCGTCGGCATTAAGAACATCACGACGGGCGACACGCTGTGTGATGAAGACTTTCCGATCCTGCTCGAGCCGCCTTCATTCCCGGATCCGGTTATCTCCATGGCGATCGAGCCGAAGACGAAACAGGACCAGGAAAAAATGGGCGTCGCGTTGCAGCGGCTCTCTGAAGAAGATCCGACTTTCAAAGTCTTCACGCACGAAGACACCGGCCAAACCATCATCGCCGGCATGGGCGAGCTGCATCTCGAAATCATTCGTGATCGCATGCTGCGCGAATTCAAAGTCGATGCGAATGCGGGCAAACCGCAGATCGCTTATCGCGAGACGATCACGTCGCCGGCTGATGGTGAAGGCAAGTTGATCAAGCAATCAGGTGGTCGCGGTCAATACGGCCACGTCATCATCAAAGTTCAGCCTAACGAACGCGGCAAAGGCATCACGATCGAAAACAAGGTCGTGGGCGGAAATATTCCGAAGGAATACATCCCGGCCTGCAAGAAGGGCATCGAAGAAGCGATGCTCAATGGCGTCATCGGCGGCTACGAAGTTATCGACGCGAATGTCGATATCGTGGACGGCTCGTATCACGACGTCGATTCGAACGAAATGGCATTCAAGCTCGCGGCGATATTCGCAGTCAAGGATGCGTTCAAGAAAGCGAAGCCCATCTTGCTCGAGCCGATCATGAAGGTGGAGAACGCGACTCCGGAAGAATATCAGGGCGACATCATGGGCGATCTGCAGCGCCGCCGTGGCAAGATTGGCAGCATGGAATCCAAAGGGAATCTTATGATGATCAACGCCGAAGTTCCGCTCGCGGAAATGTTCGGTTACGCCACCGCGATCCGTTCACTTTCCAAAGGCCGTTCGAGCTACTCGATGGAGCCATCACATTTCGAACAAGTCCCGCAGCAGCTGGTCGCCGCGGTTCTCGACCAGAAGGAGACGAAGTAATTTTATGGCGGACGGACAACGTATTCGCATTCGCCTGAAGGCGTTTGATCATCGCATGCTCGATCAATCCGCGATCGACATTGTCGAGACCGCGAAACGCACTGGTGCACGCGTGGCCGGGCCGATTCCGTTGCCGACTTTGATCGAGAAATTCACGGTGAATCGCTCGCCGCACGTCGACAAGAAGTCGATGGACCAATTTGAGATTCGGACCCACAAGCGCTTGCTCGACATTATCGAGCCGACCGCCAAAACCGTCGACGAACTGAAGAAGTTGAATCTGCCCGCGGGCGTCGACATCACGATCAAGATTTAACGCCGCTACTTTTGCAGACCCGCCAACATGAGCATCGGACTTTTAGGACAAAAAATCGGCATGACCAGCGTCTACGACGCCAACGGCAAGCTGCGTCCGGTCACGGTGATCGCGGCGGGCGATAACGTTCTCGTAAGCCGGATCAATGCGGACAACGCGGGTTACTCCGCCGTCAAAGTTGGTTTCGGCGCGCAAAAAGAATCGCGCGTGAACGGCGCGAATCTCGGCGAGTTCAAGAAAGCCGGCGTGGAACCGAAACGGTTCGTGCGCGAATTTCGCCTGACGAATGATGCGCCGGAAGGCGAAGTGAATTTGAGCATTGCGCAATTTAAGACAGGCGATTTCGTCGACGTGATCGGCCGCTCGAAGGGCAAAGGCTTCCAGGGCGTCATCAAGAAGCACAATTTTCACGGGCAGGGTGCGGCGCACGGTTCGAAGACGCATAGGCGCAACGGCGCCGTCGGCAATCGTTCTACGCCAGGTCGCATCTGGAAGAACATGGGCATGCCGGGTCACATGGGTGACGAACGCGTGACCGTGCAAAACCTCGAAGTGATGCAGGTACGCGAAGAGGAAAAAGTGATTTTGATTAGCGGCGCGGTCCCGGGTTCGAACGGCAGTTACGTTGTCGTTAGGCCGGCGATTAAACATCCGGAAACGATCAAGCGCCTTCACGAAGAGCACCGGAAGCGCGACGAGGCTGAGTTAGCCAAGAAGCCGGCAATCAAGATTCGATAAGGTATGGCCGCAAAAGTTTTAACAGCAGACGCAGCGAAGAACGCGAAGATCACGCTAGTGGAGGGCGGTCGCGGAACGCAGGCCGTGCACGATGTCGTGGTCGCGATGCGTGCGGCGCGTCGTTCCGGTTCGGCGAATTCGAAATCGAAAGCGGACGTGAATCTTTCCGGCGCCAAACCTTGGCGGCAAAAAGGAACTGGTCGCGCACGTGCCGGCTACAAGTCATCCGTCATCTGGCGTGGTGGTGGTGTCGTCTTCGGACCGAAGCCGCGCGATTATTCCAAGAAAGTTTCCAAGACCGTGCGCCGGCTCGCATTCCAAAAAGCGCTGACCGAACGGATCACGGCCGGTGATGTTCTTACAATCGACAGTTTCGCTGTCGCGGAATTGAAGACGAAAGCATTCGTTAGTCTGCTCAAGAAACAGACCGACGCGAAGAAGGTGCTGATTCTTTCCGATTCGTTCGATGAGAACACTTATCGCGCGGCGCGCAACGTGAAGCCGGTCCTGCTGGCGACGGCGAAGGACGTGAACACGGAGCAGTTGCTCGCGTTCGACAAAATTTTGGTGACGGGGGCGGCGCTCGAACAACTCGCGGGGAGAACAGGGGAATGAACGACCATTTCGACATCATCCAGACGGCGTCGTTGACGGAGAAGTCCTCGCTCTTGAGCGAGAAGCAGAACAAGTACGTCTTCCGCGTTTCGCCGCGAGCCAACAAAATTCAGATCAAGCAGGCGATCGAAAAACTTTTCAACAAAAAGGTCGTGGCGGTGAACACGGCGAACTACGCCGGGAAGAAGAAGCGCGAACGCCGCGCCGATTTCGGACGCAAACCGCATTGGAAAAAAGCCATCGTGACCTTGAAAGAAGGGGACAAGATCGACCTGGTATGATGAACGCGCGCGGACACCTCTCGGGTAGGGTGGGCATCTTGCCCGCCGGTTTGGGCGTCTCGCCGAAACTATCTTTTGAAGTTCGCGAAAGCGAGACGCTTTCGCCGGCGGGCGAGACGCCCACCCTACCCGAAACAATCGCGATCGACCTGGTCTAACGAGTTATGGCACTCAAGAGTTTTCGCCCATTAACGCCGACGCTGCGGTTCTCGACGCTTCCTGCTTTTGAGGAAGTGACGCGGAAGAACAAGCCGCATAAGAGCCTGACCGAGGTCAAGAAACGCAGCGGTGGCCGCAATAATCGCGGTCGACTAACGTCGCGTCACATCGGCGGCGGACATAAGCAGAAATATCGCAAGGTCGACTTCAAGCGTCGCAAGCATGGTGTCGCTGCGGAAGTTGTCGGGATCGAATACGATCCGAATCGTTCCGCGCGTATTGCTCTTATTAAGTACAGCGACGGCGAGATGAGTTATATCCTCGCGCCGGATGGTCTAACGAATGGTGCCAAGGTGATGGCTGGTGTGGACGCGCCGCCGGATCTTGGAAATTCGCTTCCGTTAAGCGCGATTCCACTCGGCGCGAACATTCACAACATCGAGCTCGCGCCCGGTCGCGGCGGACAGGTTGCGCGCAGCGCGGGACAACAAGCGACGTTGAACAACCGCGAAGCCGGTTACGCGCTGGTGAAATTACCTTCGGGCGAAATTCGCCGCATCCACGAAACTTGTTTCGCGACCATCGGTCAGGTCGGCAACGTCGATCACATGAATGTCTCGAGCGGCAAAGCTGGTCGCACGCGCTGGCAGGGTCGCCGGCCGCACGTGCGCGGCATGGTCATGAACCCGATCGATCACCCAATGGGTGGCGGTCAGGGTAAATCAAAGGGCGGTGGCGGACGCCATCATCCGGTCAGTCCGTGGGGTCAGCTCGCGAAGGGTTTCAAGACGCGGACGAAGCACAAGCCGAGCGATCGTTTCATCATGGAACGCCGCAAAAAGAAATAATTTTGAGTCATGAGTAGATCGCTGAAAAAAGGACCGTTCGTGGAAGGACATCTTCTCGAGAAGATCGACAAGATGAATTCGTCCGGCATCAAGAAGCCGATCAAGACCTGGTCGCGCCGTTCGATGGTGACGCCGGATTTTGTTGGTCACACCTTCCTCGTCCACAACGGCAAAATTTTTCAGTCGGTCTTCGTCACGGAAAATATGGTCGGGCACAAGCTCGGCGAATTTTCGCCGACGCGAATCTTTAAGAAGCACGGTTCGCACACCGCGAAGGTGACGAAATAGTGATGTGAATTTTCGATTTTCGATTTTCGAATTGCGAGGGTTTGAGAGAGCACTCGTTAGGCGAGGATCGGCGATCGTGTTAATCGGGAGCGTTTGTTCAGCTGGAGAGCTGGCGGCGCAGGGAAATAGTTCTTTGTCAGAATCCAATACAAGTGAGATGCGCAAGCAGCTCGAGGTCCAGCGTGAGAGTGTGAAAACGCTGACCGAGAGTCTGGCGGAATCGAATGCCGAGGCGGAATTGTTCCGCCGGAAGTATTCGGATCTGCAATTGCGCATGGAAGCGCTCGGGCTCGACGCGGCCAATAAGGACCGCGCCAAACTCGAGCAGCGACTTCTCGCGGCAGTGAGCGATTTGCAGTTGGCGCAAAAGGAGCGCGAGCAATATCGCGACCAGATGCTGCGCTTGAGCGAAGCGATGTTGCAGTTGCTCAAGAGTTCGACCGGCGGCGATGCCA
>JALZAX010000443.1 GCA_030948055.1 Verrucomicrobiota bacterium
CGCAGGCGATCGAGATATCGTAGTGTTCCTTCTCGAAGCCGAACGCGCCGGCCATGCCGCAACAGCCGGTATCGGGCATTTCCCAATCCATCTCCATTTTGTCGAGCAGTGCCGTTTCATCGCGCATTTTCATGAGCGATTTGTGATGGCAATGGCCGTGCACCAGCGCTTTCCGATGCAGCTTTGGCACTTTGAAATCCGGGGCGCGCTTCTCCAGGAATTCGCTAAGGAGAAAAGAATTTTTCGCGAGCCGTTGCGCGTCCTGGTCGTTCGGGAACAGGTTCAACAGCTCGTCGCGGAAGACGGCGAGACAGCTCGGCTCCAGGCCGACGACAGGAATATCGGCACGGATCTCTTCGCGCATGCCGACCAGAATCTGGCGAAGCCAACGCTGGGCCGTATCGAGCATTCCGTAATCGTAGAGCGGACGGCCGCAGCAAAAATCCTTCATCGGGACGATGACGCGGAAGCCGGCGGCCTCGAGCACTTCCGTCGCCGCCTGCGCCGTGCGCGGATGGAAGTAATTGTTAAACGTGTCCGGCCAAAGAATCACCGGCGGCTTGCCTTCGTTTCGCGCGGCGCGTTTGCGGAACCAATCCTTGAAAGTGTACTTGGCGAACGCCGGCATGTGACGCTGCGGCGCGACTCCAATAATCAACTTCAACACATCGCTGAAGATCGGCGCCTGCGTGAAAAAATTCGCGATCCGCGGCATTAACGAGGCGAACCGTGCGCCGATGTGGATCAATCCAAAAGCGTAGGCGTAAATCGGCCGCAACCGACCCTTGTAATAGTGCGCGAGGAATTCGGCTTTGTAGGTGGCGATGTCCACGTTCACCGGGCAATCGCCTTTGCATCCTTTGCAGGCGAGACAGAGATCGAGCGCGTCCTTCACGCTTTCATCGCGCCAGCCGTTTTTGCCGATCACTTCGCCGCGCAACATCTCGAAAAGCAGATGCGCACGCCCGCGGGTCGCGTCCTTTTCTTCGCGCGTCACCATGTAGCTCGGGCACATCGTGCCGCCCTTCTCACGCCGGCAAAGTCCCACGCTCACGCAGCGCAGCGTCGCGCGTGCAAAGCTGCCTTCGTCATTCGGGTATTTGAAGTAAGTCTCCGGCTCCCGCGGGTGGTAATCTTCCCCGAGACGCAATTCCGCAATGGGTGAATTCGGATCGACGATTTTCCCGGGATTCATTTTCCACTGCGGATCCCAGATCGATTTGAATTCGCGAAATGCCTGCACCAGTTCTTCGCCGAACATTTTTGGCAACAATGCGGCACGCGCCTGGCCGTCGCCGTGTTCGCCGGAAAGCGAGCCGCCGTAACTCACCACCAGGTCCGCAGCGGAATCGAGGAAGTCGCGAAACTTGTGAATCCCGTCGTGCGTCACGAGGTCGAATGGAATTCGGCAGTGCACCAGTCCCTGCCCGAAATGACCGTAAACCGACGCGTCGTAATCGTAGCGCGCGAAGAGTTTCTTCAAATCGCGCAGGTAATTTCCGATCTTCTCCGGCGGCACGGCGGAATCTTCCCAGCCCGGCCAGGTGTCGCGTTGACCGGGCACAAACGCGGTCGCGCCCAGCCCGCTCTCGCGCACCGTCCAGAGCTTTTCTTCCTCGTCCGGATCGTCGTAGAGATGCATCGCCGGCGCAGTGGAATCCTTCTTCAACACCGCCATCAACTCGCGCGCCTTCGCGTCAGACTCGTCCTTGTCGTCGCCACCGAATTCGACCAGCAACCAGCCCTTTCCTTTCGGCAGCAGCTTTAAGTCGTCCGTATGCAGATGATGCTTCTTCATGAAGCCGACCAGCTCGTCGTCGAGCCCTTCGAGCCCGATCGGCTTGTGCTTCATGATCTCGGGACAATGATCGCCCGCCTGAAAGATGTCGGGATAACCGAGCACGAGCAGCGAACGCGCCTTCGGATTCGCAATCAAATGCAACGTCGCCTCGAGAATCGTGACGCAGGTGCCTTCGCTGCCGGCGAGCGCACGCGCAACGTGAAAGCCGTTTTCCGGCAGGAGATCGTCGAGATTGTAACCGGAAACGCGTCGTGGAATTTTCGGGTAGCGTTCGCGAATCAGCGGCGCGTACTTATCG
>JALZAX010000444.1 GCA_030948055.1 Verrucomicrobiota bacterium
GGCTTCGCGCTTTTGTGCGGCGCTTTGGCGGCGACCGCGACGGCCGGCTTCGGCCTTGCCTTAATTCCGATTTATTGGTTCGGCGTGATGTTTCACGTTTACGCCATTCCCGATCGCGTCGCTCCCACGGTCGCAGGCGACGACGGCGAGGAATACTAGTCGTTAGGCGACCGCTTCCGTCGCAACGACTGCTTCGTGAATCTCCTCGAGAATTTCGCGCAGACCGTAGCGGAATTTCCAGCGCGGATAATGTTGCTGAAACTTCCGCACATCGCTGATCCACCAGATGTGATCCCCAATGCGATTGTCCTCCTCGTAGGTCCACGTTAGACGCCGTCCGCTAATTTCTTCGCAGAGCTGAATCGCTTCACGCATCGAGCAATTGCTGTGGCGACTGCCGCCGATGTTATAAACCTCACCGGCACGCGGCGCAGCGATGAAGGCGGCGAAGGCTTCTACCAAATCGAAGCTGTGAATGTTATCGCGCACTTGTTTGCCGTTATAACCGAAGACGCGATACGGCCGGCCGCTAACGGTGCACTTCATTAAATAGGAAAGAAATCCGTGTAGTTCCGTGCCCGCATGCGCAGGACCGGTCAGGCAACCGCCGCGAAAACACGCCGTCGGCATCCCGAAATAGCGTCCATATTCCTGCACCAGCACATCGGCCGCCGCCTTCGACGCGCCGAAAAGCGAATGCTTCGTCTGATCGATGCTCATCGTTTCCGAAATGCCCGGCTCGTATTCGTGACCGGCTTCGATCTCCCAACGCATTTCCATTTCGCGCAGCGGCAAACGATTCGGCGTGTCGCCATAAACCTTGTTCGTCGATGTGAAAACGAACGGGGCTTCCGGACAAAACTCGCGCGTGCCTTCCAGCAAATTCAGTGTGCCGTTCGCATTCACCGTAAAATCCATGTGCGGATCGCGCGCCGCCCAATCATGCGAAGGTTGCGCCGCCGTGTGCACGACGGCCGCGATGCGTCCGGCATTTTCCTTGAACAAATCGCGCACATCGAGCGCATCGCGAATATCCAGATCGTGATGTTCGTAACTGGTGATCGTTTCGACTAACAAATCGCGCGTGGATTTCGTTGATGCTTCTTCGCCGAAGAACTGCGCGCGCATGTCGTTATCCAACCCAACAACGCGCAGTCCGTCGTTCGCAAAACGTTTCACGGTCTCCGAGCCGATCAGACCAGCCGAACCGGAAACGATAATCGTGTCGGTTTTCATTCGTTAGGCAGAATGACCGATAACCCAGGTTAAATCATCTGTCGCGGTGACATTCGCCGCCGGATAACGGCTATCGCCCGCCAAAACCTCCTCGATCAACTCGGGATTTTTCCTGCCATCGACCAGGAAACAAACACTGCGCGCCTGCGCGATGAGCGGAAAAGTAAAAGTGAGCCGCCACTCTTTGATCTTCGAAACAAAATTCGCCATCACTCGGCGCGATTTTTCTTCGAGCGCCGCGCTGCCCGGGAAAAGCGAGGCGGTGTGTCCGTCGTCGCCCAAACCTAACAAGACCAAATCGTGCCGAAAAATCATTTCACCTTTCTGCGCTGCTAAGACATCGAGTTGATCCTGATATTCCTCCGCGGCCAGATGCGGTTCGATTTCGCCGCGCATCCGCGCGACCGATCGATTGGGCACTGACGCCGGGAGAAGCAGCGATTCCTGCGCCATCCGGTAATTGCTTTTTTCGTGCTCAGGCGGAACGCAACGCTCATCGCCGAAGGTAATAAAGGTTCGTTCCCAATCGATCTCCGCCGCGCGCCGCGCCAATTCAGCATAAACCGGTCGCGGCGTATTTCCGCCGGAAAGAGCGATGCGAAATTCACCGCGCTCTGCGAAGGCATTCCGCGCCTTGCGCACGATCAGATCGCTCGCCTCGCCAACGAAATCACTCGTACGGATAACGTCGCGCTTCATCCGTACTCGCTAGGTTCAGATCGCGCAGTGCGCCATCCCACGCTTCTCCAGGTAACGCTGATGATATTCTTCGCCGCGATAAAACTTCGGGGCCGGGTCGATGTGCGTGACAATCGGTTGGCGAAATTTCCCACTCTTATCCATCTCCGCTTTCGATT
>JALZAX010000102.1 GCA_030948055.1 Verrucomicrobiota bacterium
TTCGGAATGTCGAACTGGCTGGGTTTCGAAATTCGCACTTCTGCATTCGCACCTTGTACGGCGCCGCGTGGCCAAGCTGGGATTGAACCAAAGCGAGCTGCCGAAGATCGATGGCGCCCCGCGCTGGCACGCGCATCCAAATGCGTCATAGTGGCTTCCGTGCCGCTGCGCTTTGAATGGGACGAACGGAAGGCGCGATCAAACGCGACAAAACATAGCGTAAGTTTCGATGACGCTTCGACGATCTTTGCCGACGCACTCTCGCTGACGATTCGCGACCCCGATCACTCGCAGGTGGAGAATCGTTTTGTTACGGTAGGACGAGCGCATCGCGGTGAGTTGCTGGTTGTCGTGCACACAGAGAGAGGCGACAATATCCGCCTCATCAGCGCTCGCCCGGCGAGCAGACGTGAACGACGAACCTATGAAGAAGGCCAATAAAAAGAACGATGCCGACATGCCAGCGGAATACGAATTCGCGGACGGCGTGCGTGGAAAGTACGCGCGCCGTTATGCGCAAGGCACCAACGTTGTCGTACTTGAACCCGACGTCGCCCGCGCCTTCCCAAACGCGGAAGCAGTGAATAGCTCTCTGCGCGCTCTCGCCAAGATCATCCGGCAACAGAAATCTGGGGTCGCGAAGTAACGCTTCCAAGGAATTGGTCGCAACTGCTAACGCACCCACCTTGAAGTCGGTCATCTTTTTACGCGGATACTCGCATGGTGAATACCGGCCTTCTCGACGCAGCGGTGAGACGCGGGGCATGTCACGCGCACGCTGCATTTCAAGAACCGGTGATTCGCAGGATTCAGTCCGGTGTCGCCGCATCGCCGTTGACGCCAAAGAAGATCAAAACAGCATACGCCGCGTATGGTGCTGCCGGTCTAACGTAGAGCCGGCCTCGGCGCGGGGATTCGGCTTATAGGTGTTACGCGATCGACGCCTGCTGAGATTAAGGTTTATGAACAACTCTCCGATTGAGCCTACGGACGCACAAAATCTCGAAGAGAAATTCGCTGAGGGCGAAGATGTTTTGGATTACTTCGATCCGGCGAAAGGCAAAGTCATCGAGCCATCGCGGATGGAACGCCAAAGAAAATCGGACAAAAGCGCGGTCATCAGGGAAGACTCTCCCGAGTAACGGCTATCCGCCCACTGCCTGGTAGTGTCCCAGGCCACGCCGCCACATTAGGCGGGCGACGCTCCAGGTTGCCAAGAGCCAGCCGGTTTGAATCGCTAAAGCTTGTAGCATCTCCGCGCCTTTCAATCGCTCGAGGAAAATGGCGATGGGACAGAACAGTTCGTAATAAAACGGCAGCCATTTCAAAAGCGTCTGAAAATTTGCTGGCATGATGTCGACCGGAAACATCGCGCCACCGAGGAAGTATTCGAAGGAATAGACAATGAAGACGATGGTGGAGATCTCGAGAATCCAGAAAGCCATCATGGCAATGCTGTAGGTAATGAAAAATTGAATCATGGCCGACATGCCTAACGAGACCAAGGCTGCCGGCCAGGCGAGGGGATCGGCCGGCAGGGTGATGTAGTTGCGAAAGAAGAAAAAGATGAGCGCGATGGGCGCTATCGTGATGATGGTGTAAACAAGCCGGCCGCTTAGAAAAATACTAAAGCGATAGGCCAGATAGCTGAGGGGTTTGGTGAGAAAGGAATTGATCTGGCCTTCGCGAATGTCGGAGGCGATTTGCCATTCGTCCTCTGTTGGAGTGACCAGATTGGAAACGAGAATGGTCAGCAGATAATAGTAAATCATCGACCCGTAGGTGTAGCCATGCATGCCTCCGCCTGGCTCCTTGAAGATGGCGCGCCAAAGAAAAATTGTGCCGGCCAGCGGAATCAAACCGAAGAGGGCGCGTAGAAAATAATTCCAGCGATAAACGAAAGTGTTTTGCAGACCGATCTGGAAGACCGAAACGTATTTGGCCGTTTGCATTCGTTAGGCCAGTTCGGTCGCGAGTTTGATCGCGGCGATCATACTGTCGGGGCGCGCGGTGCCTTTGCCTGCAATTTCGAAAGCCGTGCCATGGTCCGGACTGGTGCGCGGGAAGGGGAGCCCGAGGGTGACGTTCACTCCTTCGTGAAAGGCGTGCAGCTTGAGCGGGATCAAACCTTGATCGTGATACATGCAAAGGACCGCGTCGTAATCGCCGTTCGCAGCCTGATGAAACACTGTGTCGGGCGGGAGCGGTCCGGTGAAGGGAAGTGACGAGTGGCGAGTGACGAGTGATGAGTTCAATTCCGCGATGGCCGGCGCGATGACTTCGATTTCTTCGCGGCCGAGCGCACCTGATTCCCCGGCGTGCGGATTCAATCCTGCGACGGCGATGCGAGGTGCGCGCTGGTTGCGTTGCCTAACGAATGCTTGCAGCAGTAACCCGACGCGGACGATTTCGCCTTTCCGCAACTTTTCCGCCACGTCGCGCAAAGGAAGATGAATGGTGACCAGCGCAACAGTGAGCGATCCGCCAGTAAGCAGCATCGCGAAATTCTGCACACCAGCGCGGGCGGCGAAGAATTCTGTCTGCCCGGGAAAATCGAAACCGATTTCATACATCCGCGCTTTGTGAATCGGTCCAGTGACGACGGCAGCAATCCGACCGGCGAGCGCCTCCCGGGCCGCTTCTTCCAGCGCCTCGGCGGCCGCCTGTGCGGTCTCGCTCGTCGGCTGTCCGGGAAAGCCAGCGGAAGATTTACCGATGACGACGTATTCGAAATCGCGCGACAACTTGTTAGACCGAAGTGCGGCCTGGACAATTTCCGGACCGATCCCAGCGGGATCGCCCAGGGTGATACCGATGCGTTTCAACTCGCGCAGCTAATCGCAAGTTGGAATCCTGCGCTACTCAGAAGGTGCGAATATTCGCCTTTTGCCGCAGACCGGCCAGCCAGTTCTCCTGCAGGCGGCGGGCCTCATCGTTCAATAACTTTTTCTCCACCTCCGGGCGCACTTGCGCAAAAGACTTGGTCGCACCGCCGCGTTTCTCATCCACCCGCAATATATAATAATTGCCGCCGAGCTCGACGATGCGGCTGATTTTTTTCGTGGGCAGATTAAAAGCGATTTTTTCCAATTCAGGCGCGAGCGTTTTGCGTTCGACCCAGCCCCAGTCGCCGCCCTGATCGCGTGTGCTGTCTTCGGAATACATCTGGGCAATTCGTTCGAAATCGGCGCCGCTCGCGAGCTTACTCAGGATTTCCTCAGCCATCGCCTTCTGCGAAGCGGCATTTCCTTCCAGCGCCCGGCTGGGGATCATGATCATGCGCAGGTGAATCTCTTCCTTGCTGGTGAATTCCTGGCGATGGGTCCGATAATATTCTTCGATTTTTTGCGGCGAAGCGATGGTGTTGGGCTTGACGTTTTTCCCGCGCATGGCCGAGACAATAATTTTTTCGAACTCCTGCTTCCGGAATTCGCTCAGGGAATAATTCTGCGCCTGCAGCGTCTTGATGAAAGCATTGCGGTCGCCGCCAAAATTTTCCTTGATGATATCGTTGACGCGTTGCTCGACGAAGAAACTCGGCAACGACAGCTCGTCTTTTTTGAATTGCTGCACGATCAGCTGTCGATCGATCAAATCCTGCAGAGCTTCCGCGCGGACAGCCTTGATTTGCTTTTCCAATTCCTCGCCGGTGTACTGAGAGCGCAGCAATCGCTCGCGCGGCAAGGTGAGCCCGCGCACCTGTGAGAAGGTGATGATGTCGCTATTGACGATGGCGGCGATGCCATCAATCACCGCCGGTTCGGCCGCGACGGCGCTGCGGCCAAAGGATTGCAATGACAACGACAGAAGGATCGCGACGCAGAAAAAACGGCTCATGATTCTAAATCTTTTTTATCAATTCCAGAACCTCGCTCAAATGCCGATCGATGTCACCGGAACTCAGACGGGGGAATTTTCCGCCCACTAAAATGAAGTCGCCGCGACGGGTCAGCATAAGCTTGTCCTCGCGGACTTCAACGCGGGCCACCCCAGCCCTGGCTGCGGCGAGTTTGATCTCGCTCAAGGTCAGAAGGTTGTCAACCGCGCGCGGGGTTTTGCCAAAGCGGTCGCGCCATTCTTTGCGCAGTTTGTCGAGCTGTTCGCGAGTGTTGATTTGCGCAAGATTCCGGTAGGCTTGGATGCGCAGCGACGTTTCCGAAATGTAGCTGATGGGAATGAAGGCGGGCACGCGCTCGTCCGGACCGAGTTGCGCGAATTCCGCTTCGTTGGTCGCGACGAAATCGAGCCGCACTTCCACTTCGAGCCGCGCTTTGTATTTCTCGCCTTTCAATTGCGCGACTGCCTGCCGCAGCAGTTGGCAGTAAAGATCGAAGCCGACCGCCACGATGTGTCCGCTCTGCGCGGTGCCGAGAATGCTGCCGGCGCCGCGGATTTCCAGATCGCGCATGGCGATGCGAAAGCCCGCGCCTAACGAGCTATATTGTTTGATGGCATTGATGCGTTTGCGCGCCGCGCCCACCGTCATCATTTCGCGCGGCAGCATGAGATAGGCATAAGCTTTGTGCTCGGCACGACCTACGCGACCGCGCAGTTGATACAAATCAGCCAGTCCGAAGCGATCCGCTCGATCGATGATGATGGTGTTCGCGTTCGGAATATCGAGCCCGCTCTCGATGATTGTGGTGCAAACGAGCACATCGAGTTTTCCCGCAACGAAGCGATGCATGACCGCTTCCAGTTCATCTGAATCCATCTGGCCATGACCAAACTCGACGCGCGCATCAGGACACAATTCGACAACGCGGTCTCGCACGCGTTCGATCGACATGACTCGATTGTGCAGAAAATAAACCTGACCCTGCCGCTCGAGCTCGCGATTGATTGCGTCCCGGATAATCCGCTCGTCGTACCCGCACACGACCGTTTCGACCGGCAGCCGATTGAGGGGGGGTGTCTCAATGGTGGACATGTCTTTCACGCCGACTAACGAGAGATAAAGCGTGCGCGGGATCGGCGTCGCGGAAAGCGTCAGCACATCGACGAGCTTGAAAAGTTCTTTAAATTTTTCTTTGTGCAACACGCCGAAGCGCTGCTCTTCGTCGATCACCACCAAACCGAGATCTTTGAAGATAACGTCGCCGGAAATGAGGCGATGCGTGCCGATGACAATGTCGACGCCGCCGTCGCGCAGCAGTTTCAAAACGGCGCGCTGTTCCGTGTGGGAACGAAAACGACTGAGCATTTCGATTCGCACCGGATAATCGAGCATGCGCTGGCGAAAGGTCTCGAAATGTTGCTGGGCGAGCACCGTCGTCGGCGTCAAAACGGCCACTTGTTTTCCTTCCATGACCGCTTTGAAGGCGGCGCGAATCGCCACTTCGGTTTTGCCGTAGCCGACATCTCCGCAGATCAAGCGGTCCATGGAACGCGCCTGTTCCATGTCGTTTTTTGTGTCCTGGATCGCTTTCATTTGATCGACGGTTTCGCGGAATGGAAAGGAATGCTCGAATTCGCGTTGCCATTTCGTGTCCGCGCCGAAAGCGTGGCCCAGTTGCGTTTCACGTTCCGCCTGCACTGCCAGCATCTTGCCGGCGTAATCAAAGATCGATGACGCGGCATTTTTTTTCGCACGTGCCCATTTCGCGTCGGCCAGCGAGCTAAGGTGTGGAGATTTTTTGCCGACACCGACGTAGCGCGAAACGAGGTAGGCCTGTTCGAGCGGAACGTAGAGTTTCGCTTCGTCGGCAAATTCGAGCGCGAGCACTTCCTGCATCCCGCCACCGGCCGCGGGAACTTTCATCAGCTGCGAAAAACGGCCGACACCGTGTTCCAGATGAACGACGAGATCGCCCTCATTCAGCTCACTGAAATCAATTTGCGCGCGATTGCGGCCGAGCTTTTCGGCGCGTTGCAAGCGGCGCCGGCCATGCGTGGTGGCGCGTCCGAAAATTTCCGCGGCGGAAAGAACCACCAGATTGCCCGCCGGAAAAACAAAACCGCGTGCGAGAGTCCCTTCCGCGAGTTCAATGCCATCGAACGCGCCCATGATTTCGCGGAAACGTTCGATTTCGCCTTCCGTCTGGAAATAGATGACGATGCGATTGCCGCTCGCTTTCCATTCTTTCAGGCGCGCAGAAAATAGGGCGCGCTTCGCCTCCGCGATCATGAAATCGCCGGCGGAAAACTCGCCGACATCCGCGTCAAGAAATGCGCCCGAAAAGTCTTCCGCACCTTCCTCAAGCCACGATTCGCTGACGAGAACTTGACCGCTTAAAGCGGTCGAGTTCTTCTCTTCCGACGGTTCGATCTCGACGACGATGTGTGCGCCGTCGACGTAATCGCGCACAGTCGCGCTTTGCTCGTCCGCCGCGCCTAACAAGACCTCGATCGACTGCAGGTTGCGCACCGACGTTTGCGTGTCGATGTCGAATTCGCGCAGCGATTCAATTTCGTCGTCGAAAAATTCCGCCCGTACCGGCAGCGATGCCTGCCAGGAAAACAAATCGAGAATGCCGCCGCGCACCGCGAATTGCCCGCGCGTAGTAACTTGCGCGACGCGCTCGTAACCGGCTTGGTCTAACGAGTTCAAGAGCGGTTCCATCTTTTGTCCAGCACCGCGTTTCAATCGCAAAAAAGCGGAATTGATCGCCTCACTGCTCGGGGCGGGCTGGTCTAACGAAGCCCCCGTCGTGACGATGACGTGCGGTCCAGCTTCGCGCGAAACGCGCGTGAGCAAAGCGAGTCGCTCGGCAGCAATCTCCGGATCGGGCAGGATGTTTTCGACCGCACCGAATTCCGCCTCCGGCAGAAAGAGCGATTCCGGCTTCCAGTTAACCAGACTTTCGTAAAGCAGCTCCTGCGCACGCACATTCGGACACACGATCCAGAGCGTGCGCAGAATCTTGGCCGACAATGCGGCGACCAAAAATGGTTGCGCCGGCTCCGCGACATGCGAAAACGCGACGGGGAATTTTCCCGACTCAATCGCGCGCAGCTTTTGCGCGATGGGTTCTGCGTTGAAGACGCGCTCGAGCAAACCGCAGCTACAAATCGCGTCCGATCGCGTTGGCCACTGCGCGCAAGCGCGGCATGAGTTTGTTTAACGTTTCGGGCAGGAGCGCCTGTTCGCCGTCGCTTTTCGCATGGCTGGGCGATTCGTGCACTTCCAGCATGATCGCGTCCGCGCCGGCGGCCACCGCTGCGATCGACATTTGCGGAATGAAGTCGCGCAGACCGACACCGTGTGTCGGATCGACCACCACCGGCAAATGTGTCTTCGATTTTAAGAGCGGCACCGCGGTGAGGTCGAGCGTGTAACGGGTGGCCCGCTCGAAGGTGCGGATGCCGCGTTCGCAGAGCAGCACGTTGGCGTTGCCTTCACTTAAAATATATTCGGCGCTCATGATCAATTCGTCGATCGTGGCGCTGAAGCCTCGCTTCAATAAAACGGGCAGGTGGCTCCGGCCGACTTCGCGCAGCAGTGAAAAATTTTGCATGTTACGCGCGCCAATTTGCAGACAATCGGCGTAGCGCTCGATCATCGGCAGATCGCGCGCGTCCATCACTTCGGTGAGAATGGGAAGTCCGGTTTCGTTCCGCGCATCGGCCAGAAATCGCAGACCGTCTTCGCGGAGACCTTGAAAATCGTAGGGCGAAGTGCGGGGTTTGAAGGCGCCGCCGCGGAGAATTCTTGCGCCAGAATCTTTCACCAGCCGAGCGACGGAAAGCATTTGTTCGCGGCTTTCCACGGAGCATGGTCCGCAAATTAAGGTAACGGCCGAATCACCTCCGATACTCACGCCGCAAATTTCAACCTTCGACGCTTCCCCGCGGGATTGAAACGCGGCCAGCTTGTAAGGTTTGAGTCGCGGGACGACCGCTTCCACGCCGGGAATCTCGGCGAAGGACGTTTCGCGCACGGCTTCTTCCGGGCCGATTATGCCAACGATGACGCGCGAATCGCCGCGGCTGATTTGCGTTTCAAAGCCAAACTCCTGCACGCGCGCGACGATTT
>JALZAX010000103.1 GCA_030948055.1 Verrucomicrobiota bacterium
TCAGCGCGCGCGCTTCTTCAAAGTGCTCCGGGCTTACCATCACCTCGAGATAGCGCGCCTCAAACTCTTCCATGCTGCACTCGAGCGCGATGCGGCCGCGATCGATGAACATCAGATCGGTCAGAACATCCTGAATCTCATCGACCTGGTGTGTCGTGACCACGATGGTGCGTGTGCCATCGAAGTAGTCGTTCAGGAGTGAGTCGTAGAACTGCTTCCGATAAAGGATGTCCAAGCCGAGCGTCGGTTCGTCGAGGACAAGCAAGCGAGCGTCGACTGCCATGACAATGGCGAGGTGGAGTTGGGCCACCATGCCTTTGGATAACTGCCTCACTTTGCTACTGCGCTTGATGGTAGTCTTAGCAAGGAAACCTTCCGCCTTTGCCCGGTCGAAACGCGGATGCACGCCGGCGACGTAGTCGAGCATACCTGAAACGCGCATCCAGCGCGGCAAGACCGCGACGTCGGCGACGAAGCAGACATCGCGCATAAGAAGCTCGCGCTCTGTCCACGGATTGCGGCCAAGCACCTTTAGTTCACCTTGATAGTTGGTGAGGCCCAGGAGGGCATTGAGGGCCGTTGTCTTGCCGGCGCCGTTCGGACCTATCAGGCCCAGGATTCGACCTTCTTCGACACGCAGGTTAATACCATCTAGCGCGGTAGTTGTGCCAAAGGTCTTACGCAACGCGCTAGCTTCTATGCATGCCATAGCTCTAGTGTCCCTTTCTAGCTTTGGATGAGCGCGGCTTTGCGGCGTCGAGTAGTTCCTCTTTCGTGAGGCCAAGTCGCTCGATCGTTGCTGCCACCCGTGGCCAATGCTCGGTCAGAAACTTGCGCCGTTCGCCTTGGAGCAATCGAGTGTGCGCGCCGCTTTTGACAAACATGCCCAGCCCGCGCCGCATTTCTACCAGCTCCTCGTCGACCAGTTCCTGGTAAGCCTTAAGGACGGTCAGAGGATTGACCCGATACTCGGCCGCGACGTTGCGCACGGAGGGCAGCGCCTCACCTTCCTTGAGCGTTTCCTCGAGAATCATGTGGACGACACGATCCCGGAGTTGTCGATAAATCGGCTGACTATCGTTCCATTCACGATTCATCCTGTGGTCCGCCTGGCCCTCGGCGAGAGGCGTCGGGCACTAATTCGGAAAGATTCGGATCACTCATATAGTGTTATCGTTAACTATAACACCAAGGCACGGCAAGCGTTATTTTTAATTTTTTTTGCCCCCGGCGGTGGGCAGTTCCTAGCCGGCAAAATCATTCAGCCCTTGCGGGCAAGGAGTGCCTCGCGCGCAGCGTCACGCGGCCAAATTAGGACGACAGCGGGTGTGACCGTTAAGCGGGCGCGCCACTCAATCCGCCGGGAAGCGGCGGCGTCACATCGGGGGCGATGACTACCTGCTTGGGCGGCTTCTCAGGCATTGGCGGAACTGCCGATGCTGGTGGTCCCGGCGGAGGATTGAGCATGTGGCCATGCTCGATGATTTCTTTGATCTGCAGGCCGTCGAGTGTTTCGTATTCGAGTAAGGCCTTGGCGATGGCTTCGAGGTGATCGCGGTGTTCGGTCAGGACGCGGAAGGCCGTGGCATAAGCGTCATCAATTAGTTTGCGTACTTCGCGATCAATCTCTTCCGCAGTGGCCTCGCTGTAATCGCGGGCGCGGGAAATATCGCGACCAAGGAAGACATAGTCCTCGTGCTCACCGTACTCTACCATGCCCATCTTCTCACTCATGCCCCACTCGCAGACCATGCGACGAGCTATGGTCGTGGCCCCTTTAATATCGCCGCGCGCTCCGTTAGTGACGTCGCCGAAAGCTATTTCTTCCGCCACTCGTCCACCCATGCTCACCGCCAGGTCGGCCACCAATTCGTTCTTACGATTGGTATACTTATCTTCGGCCGGCAACCACATCGTACTACCTAAAGAGGGACCGCGCGGAATGATGGTTACCTTATGCAAAGGCTCAGTGTGCGGGAGTAACTCGAGAAGTAAGGCATGACCGGCTTCGTGATAGGCCGTGTTGGTCTTCTCCTTCTCACTCAAGGCCAGACTGCGGCGTTCCTTACCCCAGCGAACCTTATCGCGTGATTCCTCCAGCTCCTTCAAGGTGATGCCCTTCAGCCCGCGACGTGCGGCAAGAAGCGCAGCTTCATTGATAACATTGGCTAGCTCGGCCCCGGAATAACCGGGGGTGCCGCGAGCTACCACTTGCAGGTCGACTCCTTCAGCTAGCTTCACCTTCTTGGAATGAACTCGAAGTATTTCTTCGCGCCCTTTCACGTCAGGTAGGTTAACAGTTATCTGGCGATCGAAACGTCCGGGACGCAACAACGCCGGGTCTAAGACATCAGGCCGGTTAGTTGCAGCGATGATGATAACGCCTTCCTGTGTGTCGAAACCGTCCATCTCGACGAGCAAGGCATTGAGTGTCTGCTCGCGTTCGTCGTGACCACCACCGACACCGTGACCGCGGTGGCGGCCGACCGCGTCAATTTCGTCGATGAAAATAATGCAGGGCGCGGATTTCTTACCTTGCTCAAACATATCGCGTACGCGACTGGCGCCGACGCCGACGAACATCTCGACAAAGTCCGAACCGCTAATGGAAAAGAAAGGCACATCGGCTTCACCTGCGATGGCGCGGGCTAGCAGAGTCTTACCAGTTCCGGGAGGTCCTACTAACAACACACCTTTCGGAATACGGCCGCCGAGCTTCTGGAACTTTTTCGGGTCCCGCAAGAACTCGACTAGCTCAGTAACTTCATCCTTCGCCTCCTCGACGCCGGCGACGTCCTTGAAGGTGATCTTGTTCTTATCCCGCGCCAGCATACGCGCTTTCGATTTACCGAAGTTCAGCGCGCCTTTACCCGCCATGCGGATTTGCTGCCGGAAGAGAAAATATAGAACGACGAGGAAGAGCGCGATCGGCGCAAAACCAGCAAGGGTTTGCACCCAAAGATTCGACTCCATCTTGATCGCCGGTTCGATCCCCGAGTCGCTTAGTTTTTTCTGCAGATCAGTGGTGAAATTCAGAAAAATCGTGGTGCGAAACGGCACCTGCTGCGCCGGGTTCGGCCCGACGCCTTGTTTAATATAGTAGCCCCGCAAGGTCTGGGTGGGCCGGCCTTCTTCGACCACGAGCTGGAGTGGGTAATTCTTGTCGGTCGCGATCTGCTTGTTCTCGAGCAATTCGAGGAAGCGATTGTAGGGTACGTCTTCGACATTGGCGTAAGCGCCACCACGGAAGAGGACGGCCAGACCGATGAGAGCAAAAGCAATCGCGATGAGAACTACGCCGCGCCAGTTAAAGCTCGGCTCGTTCCCGCCGGATTTGTTCTCCTTTTTGGAGTTACGATCGGATTGGGCCATAGAAAATGCGCACTGTTGTCGCGCGGGAAAAGGCTAACATGGTAATTCGGCATTGCAAAAGAGCACGATGCAGGCCGACAGGCACGAACCGTGCGGTCGTTGCGCCACCCCAGGGGACGAACTACCCTAAACTTCCGATAAACTCATGCCCGAAACGACCGAAAAAACTTTAGCGGACAAAATCGATAGCGCCGTGCAACGGGTAACGCCGTTTGCCTATCGGATGCGTCGGCAAGGCCGGCGCTTTATGCGCCGCGCGATGCGCCGCCCACGGAGTGTGGCGGAAGGTCCGAATCTCTTGCCGCTGCTTATCCAGGTGTTGGCGAGTTTTTCTAAAGCCGACGGTGTGCTGCTGGAAGAAGAAATCGATTCCTCGTTAGGCTTTCTCCGCTACGACTATCCGGAAGCGGTTTACTCCGAGCTCCGCCAACTTTTCCGGCAGGCACTTTACGAGCAACAGGATCTGGGCGCGATGGCGCAGAAACTTTCCGCCTCTCTCAGCGCGGATCGCAAGATCATGCTCGGCGTTCAGCTGTATGATTTGATTTCGCAAGCGGGTCTGAAGCAGGAACAAGTCGTCGCGTTTTACTCCTTCATGTCGCAACTCGGCATGGCGGCGCAGGCGATCGATATCGTTTACCAACTCAATGCCTCGGAAGATTCCGATCAATCCATTTATCAGCGCGGCGCGTCGCCCCTCGAGTCACTTTCCTTCGGGGCGAATGGTTCATCCGATGTTCTGATCAAGAGTCTGGGCGAACAGGACCGGCTGCTCTCGTTTCGTTATCACGATCTGATTCTGCTAAAGAATTACAGCGCGCAATCGATCTCGGTGCGTGGACGTCCGCTCTTGCGCGGCGGTTTTTGTCGTATCTATCCGGGCCAGCGCATTCTCGTCGGCGATCACGTCCTCACCTACCAGGAGCTGGCGGCTTACTTCAACGCGAAGAAGAATGTTTCGCTGCCGCAAATTTTTGTGCGTGTGCCGAGAGACGCCGATCAAGTGCAGCTGGAACGCGCCAAATCCCGCGAAAGCTCGCTCGAAATCACCTTCGGTTTGAAGGTGCGCGTGAAAGCCTTGCGCGATGTCGATGCCGTGATCAACGGCGTGAAATTAAAAGCCGGCAAAGTGGTCGAAGCCACGCTGGACGACCGTATCGTTTTTCACAACGACAGCGAAATGGACTTGTTAGACCTCCGCCGGCGCGCCCGCGCCATGGGCGGTCGGTTCCAGCTCAAAGCTGCCAAGTCGGAATATCTCGTCTCAAACAATCCGAGCTTGCTCGAAGCGGATGACATTTTGCTTTCACCCGGCACGAGCGGCGATGTCCTGCTGAAAATTTTTTGCGATTACGATGCGCGCACCGGGATACTGGAAGTGATTGAGGCCGATCGGCCGATCATGGTTGGCGACCTGGTGGTGCGCAGCGGCACGGCGCCGTTGCAAGATGGCGACACCATCCGCATCGATGTCGGTCAATTTCTGCGCTGCAATTTTTCCGAACGCATCATCGAGGAAGAGCGCAACATCATTCGCAGCCTCGAGGTGGCCGATCTCAATCACCGCTTCGGCAGCGGCGATGTCGCGCTCGATAGCATTTCTTTCGCGGTCAATCGCGGGGAGCTCGTCTGCGTAATGGGCGCGAGCGGCTCCGGCAAAAGCACTTTGCTCAAAGTTCTCGGGGGTCAGTTGCAACCGAGCAACGGGAAAGTTTTGCTGAACGATCAGTCGCTTTACGACAATCTCGACGACCTTAAGCGCTACGTCAGTTACGTCCCGCAGGACGATGCGTTCGACGAAAATCTCACCATCGGTGAGAACCTGCAATTCGCGGCGGCCGTTCGTTCGCCGCATTTGTCGCGACGCGATCGGACGCGGCGATTAGAGAGCAAACTAGTCGAGCTCGGACTAAGCGAAAGAAAAGACAGCATCGTGGGCAGTCCAGTGAAGAAGACACTGAGCGGCGGCGAACGGAAACGTCTCAACATCGGGCTCGATATGATCGGGAACGCCGACGTTTATCTTTTCGACGAGCCGACTTCCGGTCTGTCGTCAAAAGACTCCGAGCACGTGATCGAAATCGTGCGGGGAATGGCGCACAACAAAATCATTCTCGTCACCATCCATCAGCCGAGTTCGAAACTCTTCCAGATGTTTCACAAGGCGATCCTCTTTGATCGCGGCGGTAAGCTGGTTTTCTTCGGAACGCCTAACGACATGCTGCGCTATTTCGCGGAAGCGGAGCATCAGCATCAATTCGGCGCCGACCTCGGCGCGTGTCCGTCATGCGGGACGACGCGGCCGGAATTTATTTTCGATGTTCTGGAAACACCGCTGCGCGACATTAGCGGCGACGTTATTTACGAAGAAAATAACCGGGGCCAGCTCGTCGCCGCGCGCCGTTATTCGCCCGATTTCTGGCGGGATAAATACGAAGCGTTTCGCCTCATTCAGGACGTCAAACAAGTTTCGCTCAAACGCGAACCGGTCGCTCCGCTGCCGACCGAACCGGAAAAGAAAGAACGGCGCTCGCCCATCCGCTGGCACGATGAGTGGACACAACTGCGCACGCTCTTGAGCCGCGCATTCATCAGCAAATTGCGCAATCGCGGAAATCTGCGCATCACCATCGGCGCCGCGCCGTTGCTCGCGGTTCTGGTGGCGACGTTGCTGCGTTATTCCGACAGCGGCAGCTACGATTTCGCGTCGGCGTTTCACATTCCGATGTATCTCTTCCTCGCGCTGCTGGTGGCGATGTTTCTTTCGCTGACCAACAGCGTGGACGACGTGGTGGCCGATCGCCCCGTATTGGAGCGCGAGCGCAATCTCAACATTCGTCTGCCGTATTACATCCTCGCGAAAATCATGTCGCTTGGAGTTTTCGCTTTGGTGCAATGCACGCTCTTCGTCCTGATCGGAAATTATCTGCTCGAAGTCCGCGGCATGTTTTGGATTCACCTCGGGCTCATGTTTATGACGGCAGTCGGCAGTCTCGCCCTCGGGCTGGTCGTCTCGTCGTTAGTCGCGAATGCCAAAAGCGCGGCCAACATCGTCCCGCTGATTTTGATTCCGCAGATATTGATGAGCGGCGCGATGCTCAAGTTCGAAGACATGAATCGCAATCTCGGCTTCGTCTACTCGATGACGCGATGGTTTAGCGAACATCCGAACGACGAACAGAGGAAAAAAATGGACAGCAAACTCAAGGTGCCGTTCGTCTGCCAGTTCATCGGCATGCGCTGGTCGTATGAGGAAATGGTGGTGGCGCAGGCGAAATTAAATCCGCTCACTCGCCGCCAGGACAAAACGCAACGCCAAATCGAAGAGCTCGTCGCGATCAAGAAACCGACGCCGGAACAGAAGGAACATTTATCCGATCTGAAGGAAACGCTCGCCGTTCTATCCGGCTTGGAAGGGAAGACGGCAGACGAAGTGGACTCGTTTCTGAAAAAGACAGACGACATCATCGCGGGAAAGAAGCGGTTTAATCGCGCAGATTTCAAAGACGCCACCGGGCCGGTCACGGCCGAGCAGCTTTATACTAATCAAAAAGTTTCCGATCTGATCTCGAACGCCGAGATGGAGCAGAATGATTATCGGCGCGGCGGAAAACCGAATGTCTTCTTCGGCGCGGACAAACGTTATCTCGGGCTGAAGATCAGTGTTTTCACTTTTAACACGATCATTCTCATCGGCTCGACGGTCGCGCTTCTCGGCCTGCTCCTTTGGATTTTGCGGCGGCAACTCGAAGTGCGACGCGGTTGAACCACTCGTTAGGCAAAAATCATATGGCGAAGAAGAATTCTTCCAAACAACCGACCCGCCTCATCGTCGCGGCGAGCGACCACGATCCCGACATGCTTTACGCGACGCGCATGTTCGTGCCGGATCCGTTTATTTTCCTCGAGCAGAATGGGAAGCGCACGATCGTCTTGAGCGATCTCGAGCTTGATCGCGGCAAAAAACAGGCACAGGCGGACGAGATTCTTCCTTACTCAAAATTCGAGCGCGAAGTGCAGGGCAACGCCAAGCTGACACCGCCGTTCGAAAAAGTGATGTCGCATTTTTTGCAGAAGCGCGGCGTGCGTTCCGCGGTTGTGCCTTCGAGCTTTCCGCTCGGTTACGCGGAGGAGCTGGCGCGCGCGAAAATTAAACTGCAAACGACGAACGGACTCTTCTGGCCGGAACGCGAAGCCAAAACGGAAGAAGAACTTCGTCTGATGCGCCGTGCGCTTTCGATTACCGAAAAAGGCATGGCTCGTGCGATGGAAGTTTTGGCTGCCTGCAAAGCGCGCCGTAACAAACGATTGGATTGGTTCGGACAAGTTCTGACATCGGAACTTCTCCGCGCGGAAATCGATTCGGCGATTTTGCGCGCGGGTGGGTTGCCGGCTAACACGATCGTGGCGGGCGGCGACCAGGCGTGCGATCCGCATGAGCGTGGTTCAGGTCCGCTCTTGGCAAATTCGCTCATCATTCTCGATATTTTTCCGCGCGACGCGCAGAGCGGTTATTACGGCGACATGACTCGCACGGTCGTGCGCGGCCGCGCCAGCGACGAGCAGCGCA
>JALZAX010000445.1 GCA_030948055.1 Verrucomicrobiota bacterium
CGACTGGCTCGATTCGAGAAACGCTTCGAGATCGCGGGCGAGCGGATCGAAGAACTGTCCTTCGTGCAAAAGCGCGCCGTACAGATTTCCGAGATGTTCTTTCCAAAAAATCTGTTTTCCGGTCAGCACCAGTTTTTCCAGCTCGCGATGCGCCGCGATCAACAACTGCGCCGCCGGCGCTTCGAAACCAACCCGACCCTTGATCCCAAGAATCGTGTCGCCGAGATGAATCCCGCGGCCAATTCCATATTTTCGGCCTAACGAGTTCAAATTTTCGATGGTCGCAATCGGATCGTCAGGCACGCCACGCTCGAAACAAATCGTGATCGTCTTCGGCGGAAGCGACATATCGATGTCGCCGCCGGGATAAGCCGCATCGGGTAAGTGCTGCCACGAGTCGTGCGTTTCCTTTCCGCCGATGCTCGTGCCCCACATCCCCTCATTAATGCTGTATTGCTGAATCTTTTCCGGAAAATCGAAGCCGTGATCGGAAAGAAAGTTTCTCTCCTCTTCGCGACTGAGCGCGAGATCGCGGATCGGCGTGACGATTTCGAGCTGCGGCGCAAGCGTGCGGAACGCGACATCGAAACGCACTTGATCGTTGCCGGCACTGGTCGAGCCATGCGCCAGCGCCCCAACGCCAAGTTGCAATCCGCGCCTAACGACTGCTTTCGCCTGGCAAACTCGTTCCGCACTGACCGAGAGCGGATAAACACCGCCGCGCAGAACATTTCCCGCCAGCAAATATCGCAGGTAATCACGAAATAATTCCTCGCGCGCGTCGATTGTTTCATGCGACACCGCGCCGAGATCGCGTGCCAGTTTTTCGATACGCGACAACTCGTTAGGCGAAAATCCGCCCGTGTTTACCGTGACGGTGTGCACTTCGTGCTTCTGTTCGCGTAGCCAGAGCACGCAGAACGAAGTGTCGAGTCCGCCGCTGAAAGCGAGGAGTGTTTTCATGTCCAATCGAACAAACGCTGAGTGGTCTCCGCGAGAAATTTGCGCCGCTCGCTCAGCCAACTTTGGGCTTTGACCAACTCTTTCTCCATCGGCTGGGTATCGAGCTTTTGCAGTTCGCCACCTTCAGTCTTGAATGACCCATCCTGAATTTGTTGCGCGACCTTCGCGTAGGCATCGCGAAACGGCATTCCTTCCGCTGCCAAACGCGACGCTTCTTGCGCCGCGAAAATTTCGGGAGTGCACGCAGCCGCCGATTTTCCGCGATCGATTTCCAAAGCCGGAATCAGCCGCGCAAAAATTTCGAAGAGCTGTTGCGCCTTGCCAAGCATTTCCAGGAATGGAGCCTTTAGCAGCTGATGATCGCGATGATAACTGGACGGCAAACCGCCCGCTAATTGCGATAGAAGCGCGGCCAATCCGCGCAATTCGCGACAGGTCCCGCGCGCCAATTCCAACACATCCGGATTACGCTTTTGCGGCATGATGCTCGAGCCAGTCGTGAACGCGTCGGGCAGCCTAACGAATCCAAATTCCTCCGTGCTCCAAAGGAGCAAATCCCAAACCGCTTTCTCGATCGTACCGCTCGCGGAAACGATCCACGCCGCCAACGCCTGCTCGTGGCGTCCGCGACTATTCATGACATCGCCCGGACTGCGCTGCACGCGACTGAAGCCTAACAACTCCGCGCTCCGCTCGCGATTGATCGCCACCGGCGCACCGAATCCCGCCGCCGCGCCGAGTGGCGAACGATCGAGCCGCGACCAGAGAGCGGGTAGTTGTTCAAGTTCTTCGAGCAAACCTTCGGCGAACGCCGCGCCCCAAATTCTCCAACTGCTCGGCATCGCGCGGCGCATGTGCGTATAACCGGGCATGATCGCGTCATGGTTTTGCCTAACGAATGCAAGAAGTTGTGAAACACAATTTGCCAACGCATCGCCGAGATCGAGTAAGCGCGCGCGCATTAACAAACGCAGCGCGGTTTGCACCTGATCGTTGCGTGAGCGCGCGAAATGAATCTTTCGGCCCGCTTCTCCCAGCGCGTGTTCGAGCGCGGTATGACAATCTTCTTGCGCGCGCGTGATTGCAGGAGGTTTGTCCTTCAAA
>JALZAX010000104.1 GCA_030948055.1 Verrucomicrobiota bacterium
TGCCGGCCTTGTAGAGACGATCGGCGCCCACGGCATTTCTCTTCCCGCGCGCCAGGTCTTTTTCCAATTTCGCGATGTCGGGAGTTTGCGCTGTCGCTGGAGCGTCCGGCAAACCATCGCGATCGCGCGACTTGATCAGCAACGGCGGATCGATCTCGAGTCCTTCACCTTGCTCGGGCAAGGTTGGCTCTTCTTCCGCGCGCGCGCACGAAATCACAAGCGCGAACAGCAACGCAGCGACAATCCATCGCTTCATCGAGCGGAATATATCACAACCAGCCGCGGCGTTTAAACCACAAGTACGGCAGCACGGCGGACGCGAGCATGACCATGAGCGCGAATGGATAACCGAGAGGCCAACTCAATTCCGGCAGGACATGGAAATTCATTCCGTAAATGCCCGCGACCAATGTCGGCGGAAGAAAAACAAGCGCTGCGACGGAGAGAATTTTGATGATCGCGTTCTGTTCGTTGGCGATCATTCCGAGCGTGGCATCGAGCAGGAAACTTAATTTGCCGCCGAGAAAAGTGGCGTGATCGCTCAGCGCGGCGAGATCTCCGGAAATGGTTTTCAGGTGCGTGAGCGATTCACCTTGCTCGGCCGTTTCCCTTCGCACCTCGCGATAAAATGCGACCAGCCGGGTAAAGCTGACGAGACTTTCGCGCGCGCGTGAGATCAGGTCGCTGACCGCGCCGATGAGCTGCAGCACTTCGTCGTAATCGCGTTGTCGCGCCTTGCGCGCTTCACCGCGCGGGCTATGCGCGAGCCGGTCTTTTAACGGAATTGCCACCGCCGAATTGTCCCGTCCGAAAATGCGCGCCGACAGCGTATCGAGTCTGGCGCCCGCGGCTTCGAGAATATCCGCGATCCGTTCGATGATCGCATCGACCAATCCGCCGAGAAACTGACTAGGTGTTTGGTAACGCTCGAGGTTCGCCTCGCGGCGTTTTGCGAATGCTTGAAACGGAACCGGATCTACATAACGCAAGGTGATCAGTTTGTTCGTCGCGAGAATGAAAGTGATCGCCGCGCTTTCCGGACGATCGGTGTCGGCCCGGGTCAGCACCGTAGCGGTCATGTAGAGAACGCCTTTCTCCTCGTAGAGGCGGCTCGAAAGTTCGATGGCCTGCATTTCTTCACGGGTCGGAATGTCAATGCCGAGCGCGGCTTCTAGAGCTAGTTCTTCCTCCTGCGTGGGTTCGAGTAAATCAATCCAGACGGCCGAGCGCGTCAGATCCGCGCAGAACTCCGGTGCAGTGAGCGGCGTGCACGGTTTGCCGGGCGAATAAAAAGTGATCACGACGCGAGGAGACTAGCCGACGCTTTTATTTCTCGCTCGAAAATTGTGCGCGCAATTAACTTCGCCGTGCGCGGCCTCGACTTGAGGCGGCGGCGAACAATAATCGGCACGCAGATTTAATGAACGAAATAAAAAATCGTGTCGGAAATTCTGATGGCCTGGCGCGCCAGCTCGGCCTTTTCGGCACGACCATGGCGGTGATCGGCGGAATCGTCGGCGCCGGGATTTTCATCAATCCCTACATCGTCGCGCAACGGGTTCACACACCGGCCCTCATCATGGCGGCGTGGATCGCCGGTGGTCTGATCGCGCTCATGGGCGGATTCATTTACGCCGAGCTGGCGGTGCGATTACCGGTCGTCGGCGGGCAGTATGCTTATCTGCGCGAAGCATTACATCCGGCCGTCGGATTCATCTATGGCTGGGTGCTTTTGCTCGTTATCCAAACTGGCGGAATGGCGGCGGTGGCCGTCACTTTCGCGCGTTATCTTCTGGAACTGACACACTGGCCGATCAACGACTCGTTAGTCGCGGCCGGGGCTCTGGCCTTGCTCACGGCGATTAACTGCTTCGGCGTGCGCGCAGGAAGTCGCGTGCAATCGATCATGACTTTGACGGCGATCAGCGCCATTGCCTTGCTCATCGTGTGCAGCCTCTCGTTAGGCAAAACGTTGCCGCTGGCCTGGCGACCGATCATGGATGAACCCGTCTCGCTCAATTTCGTTCTGATTTTCGGCGCGGCCATGACGCCGGTCTTATTCGCCTACGGTGGTTGGCAGACCGCAAGTTTTCTCGGCGGCGAAGTGCGCGATGTGCGCCGCATTCTTCCGCGCGGCATTTTACTCGGCGTCCTTGCGGTCATCGCGGTTTACACGCTGATCAACTTCGCTTACCTGCGCACGCTCGGCGCGTCTGGATTGGCGGCGAACACTACGCCCGCTTCATCGGCCATGAGTATTTTGCTCGGCGCGCGCGGCGCGAAAATCATCGCGGCCGGCATCGCCTTTTCCGCGTTCGGATTTCTCGCGCAATCAATGCTAACTGCGCCGCGCGTTTATTTCGCCATGGCGGAAGACGGAGTGTTTTTCCGCAGTGTGGCCTGGGTCCATCCGAAGACGCGCGTGCCCGTGATCGCGATCGCGTTGCAAGGAGTCTGGGCGATCGTCATCGCTCTCACCGGAACCTACGCGCAGGTGGTGAACTACGTCGTGGCGATGGATTCGATCTTTTTTGGGTTAACCGCGTGTTGTCTTTTTGTTCTTCGAAAACGCGCCGATAGCGATGTGGGCGTGACCGTTCCGTTTCATCCGTGGACGACTCTGCTTTTCATCGCCATCGAATGGATCGTGGTCATCAGCACCTTCGCGCACGATCCGACACGGTCCTTTATCGGTCTCGGAATCGCCGCGGCGGGATTGCCCGCCTTCTTCATTTGGCGGGCAAGAAATTCATGATCCGCCCCAGACATTCCGATTACATGGAGTGGGCCAAACTCCACTCCCATGCTCGATTCAATCTGGCCACGAGCGGCATTCTCAGTGTCCCGGCCACGGAATTCCCTCTGCCTAACGAGCAGTTGGAAATCAATGCGCCGGGCGCCTACGGTTATCCGCCGTTGCTCGAGCGAATCGCGCGGCATGCTGGCGTCGCGCCTGAATGTGTGGTGACGGCGGCGGGAACTTCCATGGCTAATCATCTCGCTATGGCGGCATTGATAAATTCCGGCGATGAAATCTTATTGGAATATCCGACCTATGGATTGCTCCTCGAACTGGCGCAGTATCTCGGCGCGCGCGTCCGACGCTTTGAGCGCAAAGCGGGGGAAAATTTCGCGGTCGATCGCAAGCGGTCGCGGACGCGCTCACACCAGATACACGGTTGCTCGTGCTGACAAATTTGCACAATCCCAGCGGGGCGCTGCTCGACGAAGAGACCCTGGCGGAAATCGGCCGGATCGCCCGCCGCAACGATGCGTTTGTTCTACTCGACGAGGTTTATCTCGAAATGCTCTGGGAGAAAAAACCTGTCGGCCGCGACGCGCCCTTCGTGGTCACGAGTAGCCTGACGAAAGGTTATGGCCTGAGCGGATTGCGTTGTGGCTGGGTGATCGCGCCGCCGGAACTGGCCCGGCGGATGTGGCGTCTGAACGATCTCTTCGGCGTCAACGCCGCCCATCCCGCCGAGCAACTTTCCGTGTGGGCCTTCGACCAGCTCGAGCAATTTCGCCTTCGCGCAAAAAAAATATTGGCGGCCAATCGGCCTCTCTTGGAAGCCTTTCTTAAGGCCCGCGATGATCTGGAATGTTTTCATTCGACGGCCGGCACGGTTTTTTTCCCACGACTCGTTAGGGGCGATGTCGAAGCACTCGTTAGGCTACTACGGGAAAAATTCGAAACCTCGGTTGTGCCGGGAAAATTCTTTGAAAAGCCGGCGCATTTTCGGCTTGGAATTGGTGGCCCTACCGAGGAATTGCGGGGCGGCTTGGAACAACTTGGCAAAGCGCTGGATGAGCTATCTTGAGGGATGAAACCAGTTTTGTTTGTGATCGCGTCGATGGCGGCATTGTTTTTTGGCGGCTGCGCCGACGACCTCTCACCCGAGAGCGTCGACCGGGCTCCGGCGCCGTATGCGCCCGATCCAATGGGGCACATTCCCGCCACGACTGAGGCGGGCCGGCCTGGCACCTAGCGGACCAGTTTTCAGTTTTTGGACGAAAGGTCTAACGGATGGTTACTTTGGCAGCCGACTGGAGTTGATCGTCCAGGTAAAGATCGACGCGATATTTTCCGGGAGCCCATCCATCTTTTGGTCGCGAAAGAGTAAAGCGCGCGCCAAAGGTGGGCGTGGAGATTTCAGTTTTCGTTTCGTCCACGACGAAGTTCGGCCACGCCACGTCGCCCACATCTTCTGCCACCCAGGCAATGCGGACGACGGAATGAATGGGAAGATTCTCACCGTTCCAGCGCACGAAAATATTCTCAGCATCGGATTTGATCTCCGCCGCCGGCGCGCCTTCGCGTTCCTGAGCGATTTCCAATTTAAAAGAAGCCTGCGGCGGGGGAGAACTCGAAGGCACAACCACTGCCGGACCTGAATCTGCCGCGCCTTGGCCTCGCGAAACTTTTGTCAGCGCTGTGGTGACGCGATTGAGCAATCGTCCGCCGGGCGCGCGTGCGCTGGTGACTTCCTTGACCATGCCGACACCGGCGACGAACCAGCGCTCCACCGTCATGGAGACGGTCCCGGGCTGTTCGCATTGCGCGCGGAAGCCGCGAAAGTTTCCCGCCGGCACGGCGACGTCTTCCTCCGCCACGACGACAAACTGAAGGTGCATTCGATTGCCGTTCACGAAGTCATCCATCTCCCATTGGTCGCCAACCTTCATCGAATCGGGAATGAGAAGTTGCGGCGGATCGAAGGAGACAGGTTTCGCGCCGGGAAAGGTTCGCTGATAACAGGAGAGTCCGGCCGGCCCGGTGGCGACTAATTCAGTTTTGACTGGTGAATTAGCTGTCCCCGTTTCCAGCCTAACGAGTTCTTGGTCGTTCAACTTCTCCGTGCCGTCGGCGCGGACCGTCACCGTGGAACCAGGACTGCCGGCGATTTCGTATTGCCAGGTGTCGCCAACTGCCACGGGAAAAGTCGATTCGGCGCGAGCGGAAATTGCCCACAATGAAATGACAGCGACGAAAACCTTCTTCACGCGCAAAGAGATACAACGCATTTGAAGAAAATCATCGCTGCACTGGTACTCGCGCCAAAGCACGAACGCGATGTTTCGCTCAAATTCCTGCAACGCACGCAGGTAACGGTAGAACTCGGGCGGAAGAGACTTGCGTTTACGGCGTAAACGCGCGCGACCCGCTTTGGATATTAATCCGGCGGTCGTGCTGCGCGCGATTAGCGGCCCGTCGACATGTTGGTCGCTTCTGGCCCGTGCGGGAATGCTTCCAACTTCATGGCCGTGTTCAAATCATTCTTAATTCCCTGGCGCACCGCCAACCCTTTGCCTTCGAGGCCGGGGGGTCCTTTGATGTCGACCCATTGGCCATCATTTTTCAATACCGCCATCCGCGTGCAACCCCAGTACTGCATTTGGTTTCCACCGGCGCCATCAAAGTGCGCGAAGGACAAGGCGAGCGTGCCATCAGTCGTCTGATAAAGAAGCAAGTGCACCAACACGGCAGAAGGAACATTTGGATGTTCAATCGTGTAGTTTCCCGCGATCGTTACTTCGCTGGCCCGCTGCAGAGCTAGGTGATCATTTAAGTTGTTAGGCTCGGAACGAACGACCTTCAATCCGGTCATGCGGGTGCCGCTAAGATTACCGCGCACTACCACATAACCTTTGATCGGCGAAACCAGCAGCGTCTTGTAAAACTTCGGGCTAATTGAGCGCTGGAGGACCGTGGTCGGGATAATATCGACATCAGCAATGGTGCGGCCGATGGCTTCATTCGAGGCAGCCATAGCCAGACGAGCGAGAGAGAGAAACAGAGCGAGGACGATGAACGGCTTCATGAGCCGATCATGCCTGCCGAAGCGACTCTAAAGCAAGGTAAAATTGCGGAGCAGTAGTTTCTCTACTGGCCTGTTGGTTGGCCGCGCGGCGAGCCTCGGGACGACACCGGCTTCGTACGCGCCATAGCTAAGTTAAGGTAACAAACGGACCCGATAAAAAGCCTTGCCCAAGGTTAGCGCGTTTGGATCGGTGCGCTGGCCCGTGCCGGTGCTGAGGGCCAGGAAATCTCCAACTCCGGCGTCTTGCCAGTTAGGCGAAGTCAGGGATGAGGTGCGTTCGAGACGGTAAGTCCTTTGTGCGATCGTCTGAAAAGTAACTACAAAGCTCATGCTACTGCGTGCAACAGCAGTTATGCCCGTTAAGACCTGCGCGAGGTAATCTACCTTTGCATTAAGCAGACCTGCTACGAGAGCCGACCCCGAGGAAGTAACAACCGATCCACCACTAAATTTGATGGGATAAGAACCGTTACTGCTTACAGGCACGGAATACCCACCCGAAGAAGAAGTCACGGCATAGAAACTTGCACCGGTAACCTCGACACGCACGCCCCCCAGCCCTTCGCCGACATCGTAGAAGCTATTCCCGTTGATATCCTGGTAGACTACGCCGGTGATAAAGGGCGTTGAGCCTGTGGCGGTCCCGTAATCCTGCACGATATAGAGCGAGTCCCAGGTGCCACCGGGTTGGCCGGGATTACTTTGGTTATCCGTCCCGGCAGAAATGCCAATACCTACCTCGCGAAAAAAACCCAGCATCATCGTGTTGCGGTGCCCCCGGCTGGCTGTCGATAGGTCGGTAAACAAATCATCATGGGCATTCGAGACCGCCGTAAGTAAGTGGGTGCCGATGTAAGGCCCGGAGCCCTGGCTTACTTCCTCGGCTACGTTCTCCGGCCCCGGGAAGAAGTGAGAGGGACTTGTGGTTGGCCCGGTATAAGTAGCTTCTGAATAACCCGCATTGGCAATACGCTGCTGCGGAGTCAACCCGCCATAGGTGTGTGGAGAAACCCCGAGAAAAAATTGGTCGCCGTTGTTCAGGTTGGTCGCTTGACCTTGGGCGGCGTTAAACAGCAACGGGTTCCACGAGAGTGGCTGATTGGAGTTCGCAATCGTCCAGACTTCACCATTGTAGTTCGGCGGGCCTTCCTGCAGTCCGCTCAAGCCCAGGCGCGTCGCTTCCGCGCCACCGTTGGCGCGTGCGCGATTGATCAGCTCCAGCATGTATTGCTCTTCGTTCGTCGGACTGCCGATGGAATATTGCGTTTGCGAATTCGCGCGCGGAAGAGTCCCCGCGAGCGAAAGAAGGACCAGCCACAGAATTTTTTCTCTCATACCTCCTCGACCATACACTTTATCGGTTTAGCTAAAAGGTCCTTCTCAATCGCGATGAGGGCGCCCGATCGCCATCCCGCGGCCGTAGTTATGTGCGCCGCTTTGATTTCCGAGTTGCGTCGCAAACAGAGTGCAGCGAAATCACGCGCTATCATGGCAACCAATACCGTCCGTATTCACCGCGTGCTTCGTGCCGTACCTGAGAAGGTATATCGCGCGTTCCTTGATCCCGACGCGATGGCGAAGTGGCTGCCGCCTAACGGATTCACCGGCAAGGTCCACCAGATGGATACCAAAGTCGGCGGCGGCCACAAGATGTCCTTCACTAACTTCACCACCGGCAAGAGCCACTCCTTTGGTGGGACCTATCTCGAACTAAGGCCTAACGAGCTGATCCGTTATACCGACAAATTCGACGACGCGAACCTGCCGGGGGAGATGCAAGTAACCATCACCTTCAAGGACATTTCGTGCGGGACTGAACTGAACATAGTGCAGGAAGGCCTGCCCGACGTGATCCCGGTCGAGATGTGCTACCTCGGATGGCAGGAGTCGCTTATCCTATTGGCAAAATTGGTAGAAGCCGAAATTCCCGATTAGACCTAGGTAGCTAGCTTTAATTACTCTGCTTAGTTTCGCGCAGAAACTTGCGTAAGGCAGCGCCGCAAATCTCGGGCCTTTCGGTCCACATATCATGAGTCG
>JALZAX010000105.1 GCA_030948055.1 Verrucomicrobiota bacterium
ACGATCCTGAAACCATTGCGCAACAAGCCCAGGGGAATCACGAGGAAGACCAAAAGCAAGCGCCGCCACGGAGTGCGCAGAAAGAGGTAGGAGGCAAGCACGCTCGTAATAAGGAGCACCCAACTGGATCTGATACCGCTGCATTCCCGCGCTACTTCTATTGTTATACCAGGTAGTTGGAAATAGACACCATCGCGAACAACTGGAACCCCAGCTAGCGCGAACAACCAACTGGTCACCTCCGCCGATCCTAGCTTCGACCAATTCTCCAAGGAGGCAGCCATGCCGTCAGGCATGGGAATGGCGAAGAAGAGGAAAGCGGCCGGTAAAGCGACAGCTTTCATCCAATTAAAGCCGCGGAAAAGAAAGCCGCCGGCAATCACGAGAAGGACGACGGCTAAAGCAATGAACGAAAAATAATCGTTGTCGCTCAAAGAGGGGCGCAGTCGATGCGCTAACCACGTGGCCGCGATGCCCCCACCCGCCGCGATAACGAATGGCACGACACTCCACTGATACTCTCGAGGCAGGCTCGAACGTTGAACATAAATTAGGTAAGCCGAAATGAATGGGATAAGGACAATGTGCGAGTGTAGCTCGTTGTTAATGGCGTAACTGCCTAACGAGTACAAATCTCGACCGTAGAATAAGATCAAGGCGGCCAGCCAAACCGCACCACCAACCACTCTACCTAACGAGCGGTTGTTCACGCCTTCCAAGTCTTACCCGCCGCCTTCTTAATCGGCGCCATGATGTTACGCGTATCCACAATGCACTGGGCCCACTCCGCTAGCTCTTCATAGTTCACCGATGAGTGGGCCGTCGAGATAAGAACTGCATCGAAGCCGGTGATCGTTTCGCGATCCCAGCTGACGGATTTCGCTCCCGCCCATTCTGGATGCTCGCGCGTTGGTCCGATCACCGGAACGTAAGGGTCGTAGAAGGCCGCCTCCGCGCCGTTAGCTTGCAGTTTCTCCAGCAACCTATAACTAGGAGATTCACGCTCGTCATCCACGTTAGGTTTGTAAGCCAGGCCCACGACGAGGATCCGGCTTCCTCTTAGGGCCTTCCTTTGTGAGTTAAGCGCTTCTATGACTCGAGCCACCACGTAATCCGGCATGGCCGTGTTGATCTCGCCGGCTAGCTCAATGAAGCGGGTATACTGCTCGAACTCTCGCGCTTTCCACGTCAGATAAAATGGATCGATGGGAATGCAGTGACCACCTAGCCCAGGCCCGGGGTAAAATGGCATGAAACCGAAAGGCTTAGTCTTAGCGGCGGCGATTACTTCCCAGATGTCGATATCCATCGCCGCGTAAACTCGCTTCAACTCGTTAACTAGCGCAATGTTTACACTCCGAAATATATTTTCGAGTAGTTTGGCCGCCTCAGCCACTCGACAAGATGAAACTGGCACCACACTTTTGACCGCGCGCTGGTATAACGCCACCGCTTTCTCCAGACACCCCGGCGTATAACCACCTACTACTTTCGGCACGATGCCGACATGACTGCCGGCGTTCCCCGGGTCCTCGCGTTCCGGCGAAAAGGCGAGATGAAAATCCTGACCCGCCTTCAACTTCGAACCCTCCTCGAGCACCGCACGCAGTTCCCCGTCAGTTGTTCCGGGATAGGTCGTCGACTCAAGCACGACCAGCATTCCCTTGCGCAAATGGGGAGCGATGAAACGTCCGGTATCTAGAACGTAAGACAAATCCGGCTCCCGGTGCTTATCCAGCGGCGTCGGAACGCAAATCAAAACTGCTTCGACTTCTGCCAGGCGCGCGAAATCCCTCGAAGCCGAAAATTTTTCTGCCTTAACCAGTTCTCCGAGCGCTTCGCCATCAATGTGCTTGATGTAACTGCGGCCTTCGTTAATCGCGCCGACCTTGGTTTCGTCGATATCCAACCCAAGGACTTCTACCCCCGAGCGAGCAAACTGCATCGAGAGCGGCAAGCCCACATAGCCCATTCCTACTACCGCAATTTTCATAGACGATTGGTGTGCATTCCGAGGGTTGTAAGCAAGCGGCAAGCCTCGCTTATGACTTAGCCGAGCCTTTCAGATACTTATCGAGGAAATCGAGAATCGCTTTGTAAGCGCGAATCTCATTTTCCTTTTTCGTAAAGCCGTGCCCTTCATTGTCGAACACTACGTATTCGACGACACCATTTTTCTTTTTGATCGCATCGACAATTTCGTCCGACTCCGGCTTGACTACGCGCGGATCGTTCTTCCCTTGCAAAACGATGAGGGGCTTCGTGATCTTGTCCGCGTGAAAGAGCGGCGAGATTTCGCGCAACATATCGATCTCCGTTTCTGGATTGCCTATCTCCGCATACAAAGACTTCCGCTGCGCTTCCCAATACGGTGGGATGCTTTGCAAAGTGCGCACCCAATTCGACACGCCAAAAATGTCCACCCCGACCGCGAATTCCTCCGGCTTGAAGGTGAGCGCCGCCAGCACCATGTAGCCGCCATAAGATCCGCCCATGATGCCGATCTTTTTCGCATCGACGTAGCCTAACGAGTCCAAGAACTTCTTCGCTTCCACACAATCCCACAGCGGTTCGCGCCCGTGTTTGCGATCGTCGGCCGTAAAGAATGTTTTCCCGTAGCCGCTCGATCCGCGATTGTTCACATCGAGGATCCCGTAGCCGTGATTCACTAAGTACTGCCGATACGCACTGTAGGGCATGCGCGCCTGTCCGCCTGGTCCGCCATGCACCATGACGATGGCAGGAGCTTTGCTCGTCGCGCTGGCGCCATGCGGTTGATAAAGAATCGCCGGAATGTCTAGCCCATCGAAAGATTTGTAACGAACCACTTTACCATCAACCAGATCATCGGGATTGATCTCCGGATTCAAACTACTCGTTAGGCGATTCGCCTTCCCACCGGCGAAATCATAGACATACAAATTGTCCGGCGAACGCGACCCAGCGACATAAAACGCCATTTGTTTTTCGCTCTCCGAAATATCGACGCCGCTGATGTCCCCTTCCGGCAACGGCGGTAACGCGATCGGCTTCCCCGTCGCCTCTTCCGTGATCTTCAAGCGCGTGCGCGCATCTTCATTCGTCGCCACCACGCGGTATTTTCCGTTCGAAGAAAATGTCATCGAAGAAACGTCCCACGGTTCCTTCGCGACCACTTCGCGTGCGCCCGATGCGAGATCATAGCGCGCGATGTATTTGAACTCCGTTCCTTCATTAGAAAGGAAATAAAGATTCTTGGAATCGACATCGAAAGTTTGTGGATCGTTCTCCACCTCGCCTTCATGCGCCGTGAGATTTTTCATCTCCTTCGTCTCAACGTTGTAGAGATAAACATCCGCGTCCGCCGTAGTGTTGCCGCTTTTGTGGAAAGCGATGAAGTGCTTGTCGTTTGAAATCGCGCCGACATCGAAACCAGTTTCGTCTTGATAGATGAGCGTCGGCGTCAGGTCGGCGATCGACATTTCGAAAACATCGAAAAACTTCGGATCGCGCTCGTTCTTGGAAAAGAAAAACGACTTTCGATCGTGACTCCAGCCGATGAAGTTCGCCTTCGTTTTCTCACCCGGCGTCAGATCACGTTCGCTGCCATCAAGCTCGCGCAAATAGATGTGCGAATTCTCGTTGCCGCCTTTGTCGTAACTATACAGAAAGCGCGCATCGCTCGGAAACGCACCCACAATATAAGTGCTTTCCTTGGTCGAATTGGTCACCTGCTGCCAATCGCCGCCTCCAATCGGAATGCGATAGACATTGAAGATCCCGCTCTTGTTGCTGTGAAATAAAATCGATTTTTCATCGGACGAGAACGCACTACCGCCGATGCGCGTCGTCGCCATAAATTGTTCGATCGTGTATTGCTTCACTGTTTTCTTCTCTGATTTCATCTGCGGCGTCGCCTTTGTAATCAACGCCTTGTCCAAAAGATTCGCATTCGGCTGCGCGGATGGAGTTAAGCCGCTCGGCCTTCGCGGTCTCAATAATGGTTTGTCGCCCGTGTTGGTTTGCGCCTGCGCAGAAAAAACAGCGGCGCAGATGAGAAAAACTCGAATGTAAGGATTCATGGCAGCTTCCAGATAAAGCGGCTTGTGCGCTTTGTCAGCATCGTTAGCGTTTGGCCGCATGCAGCTGCGCGCATCCTTCGCGATCGCATTTCTTTTCGCGAACGTCGCCGCTGCGCAAGTCGGAACCGCGCCCAAGCAAGGTCTGCGCGAGAATAATCCGCGCGTCCACGCCCTGACCAATGCTCGCATCGTCACCGCGCCCGGAAAAACGATCGAGAAAGGAACGCTGCTGATCCGCGATGGCTTAATCGTCGAGGTCGGAGCGAGCGTGAAAGTCCCGCCGGAAGCGCGCATTTGGGATCTAAGCGGCAAGACGATTTATCCGGGATTCATTGACGCTTACAGCCATCTCGATTTGCCCGAGACGTTGCAGCCGATTCCGCCACAACGTGATTCCGACGACGACGACCCGAAGCCCAAACCAAAAGAGAAGCCATCCGAGCCAATCAAGGGAACACACGATTGGAATTCTCGCGTCACGCCGGAACGAAACGCCGTCGATTATTTGAAGTTCGACAAAAAAGGGACCGAGAAGTTACGCGATCTCGGATTCACCAGTGCGCTCGTTGTTCCCGGTCGTGGAATTTTCCGCGGAGAAAGCGCCTTGATCGATCTGCATGACGACGACACCAACACCGCCATTGTCGCGCCGATGGTGGCGCAACATGTTTCCTTCGATTTCGATCGCAGCCGCGACGCCGGCTATCCGACTTCGCTCATGGGCTGCATTGCACTCGTTAGGCAAACACTCCTCGACGCCGGTTGGTATCAAGCCGCGCAGGATGCTTATCGGAAGGCACCCGCCACGACGGAACGTCCGGAAGACAATGCCAGCCTGGCCGCGCTCGCGGAATTCGCGCAACGCAAACAGCCCGCAATTTTCGAAACGGAAGACGAGCTCGATCTAACGCGCGCCTTGCGCCTTGCCGATGAATTCAAACTGAAGCCGATTCTTTTCGGCAACGGCTATGAGTATCGTGTTCGGAAGTCGTTAGGCAAAACACCGATCATTCTACCGCTCGATTTTCCCAAGGTGCCGGAAGTCGAGAATCCGCTGCGCGCGATCGATTATTCGCTCGACGAATTGCAACACTGGGACCGCGCGCCCAGCAATCCCGCCTTGCTCGTGGCCGCAGGAGTTCCAGTCGCCTTCACCACCGACAAACTCGAAAAACCGGACAAGGAATTCTGGTCGCGCATTCGACTGGTCGTTAGGCGCGGTTTAAGCAAAGACGCCGCCCTCGCTGCCCTAACGAGTAATCCGGCCGACATGTTCGGCGTGAGCGATCGCGTCGGCTCGATTGCGCCGGGACACATCGCAAATCTTGTCGTCGCCAGCGGCGATCTTTTCGCGGCCGATGATGCGCGCGTTCTGACTACATGGGTCGATGGCAATTGGTTCGACACCGATCACGCGAATGATCGCGATCCGCGTGGCACCTGGGAAATCAGCGCAAGTGGAAAAACAATTCCGCTGACCATCGAAGGCGAACTCGACAAACCAACTGCGAAATCTGGCGAAGAGAAAATTAGTATTTGGGCAAAAGACGACGCGATCGTTCTCGTCGCGCCTGCAAAACTTTTCGGCAAAGGCGAAGGCTCGGCTCAATTTTTTGGTCGCCTAACGAATGATAACATTTCGGGAATTGATTGGACTGCCAAACGCACCGCGCCCTACGTCGCGCAGAAAAAAACGGACGAGAAACCATCGCCACTCGATAAACCGCTCGATTTTCCGGAAACATTTCCTGCGGGCTCATTCGGCCGCGTTGCACCGCCGGAACAAACTTTCGTCTTGATTCAAGGCGCGACCGTCTGGACTTCCGGTCCGCAAGGCACGCTGCAAAACGCTGATCTATTAGTGAGCGGCGGGAAAATCACTGCGGCCGGTCCCGGTTTGAAAGCGCCTGGTGGCGCCACCGTCATCGACGGCAAAGGATTGCACGTCACGGCGGGCATCGTCGATTGCCATTCGCACACCGCGATCAGTCGCGGCGTGAATGAAGGCTCGCACGCGGTCACATGCGAAGTGCGTATCGGCGATGTGGTCGATCCGACCGACATCGAAATTTATCGCGAACTCGCCGGCGGAACTACCGCCGCCAATCTTCTGCACGGCTCGGCCAATCCGATCGGCGGACAAAATCAGGTGGTGAAATTCCGTTGGGGCGCGTCGGCCGAAGAAATGAAATTCGTCGAGGCGCCGCAAGGTGTGAAGTTCGCACTCGGCGAAAACGTCAAGCAATCGAACTGGGGCGATCGTTTCAACACGCGCTATCCGCAAACGCGCATGGGTGTGGAAGAAATTATCCGCGATCGTTTTCGCGCCGCGCAGGAATATATTGCGGCGTCGAAACGCAAAGACGCGCTCCCGTTCCGACGCGACCTGCAACTCGAAGCGCTCGCCGAAATTCTCGAAGGCAAACGTCTCATCCATTGCCATGCTTATCGGCAGGATGAAGTGCTCGCGCTTTTGCGCGTGACGAAAGAATTCAACGTCCGCGTCGCCACACTGCAGCACATTCTCGAAGGCTACAAAGTCGCGCAGGAAATCGCCGCCGCCGGCGTGGGCGGTTCCACTTTCGCGGATTGGTGGGGTTACAAAATGGAAGTGATCGACGCGATTCCGTTCAACGCCGCCATGATGACGAGCCAGGGTGTTTTGACTTCGGTGAATTCCGATAGCGCCGACCTCGCGCGCCGGCTCAACACCGAAGCGGGCAAGTCGATGAAATACGGCGGCATGTCGCCCGACGACGCACTGAAGTTGGTCACGATCAATCCCGCGAAGCAGTTGCGCGTCGATGCGAAAGTCGGCTCGCTCGAAGTCGGCAAAGACGCTGACTTCGTCATCTGGAGCGACAATCCCCTCTCCAATTACGCGCACGCCAATCAAACCTGGATCGAAGGCCGAAAATATTTCGATCGCGCCGAAGATGCGGAAGCGCAGAAAAAATTCGCGACCCAACGTGAAGCGTATGTGCAAAAGGCCTTGGCCGAGCGCGTCAAAGAAGCCGGCAAACCAAAAGACGGCGACAAAAAATCCGACGAGAAAGAATCGTCGAAACCGACCGATCTCTACAGCGACGGCTCCGATCGCTACTCCTGTCACGATGAATAACGGACAACGCCCGATCGTAATCTCGGGTAGGGTGCGCATCTTGCGCGCCGGTTTCGGCATCTTGCCGAAACAATCTTTCTACGACCGAAACGTTCGCTCGGCGAGACGCCTCGCCGGCGTGCGAGACGCACACCCTACCCAGATTCTGCTCGCCACGCTCCTTTGCCTAACGAGTGCTTTCGCCTCGACCGAAATCCCCGCGCCGCCGCAATCAAAACCCATCGCCTTAAAAGGCGCGACCATTCATCCAGTCACCGGCCCCGACATCGCCAACGGCACCATCGTTTTCGATAAAGGCAAAATCGTCTCGTTAGGCAGCGACGCCAATATTCCCGCCGGCGCCGAAGTGATTGACGTCACCGGCAAACACATTTATCCCGGCCTGATCAGCGCCGACACCGTTCTCGGTTTAACCGAAATCAGCGCCGTGCGCTCAACCGTCGATTTCGCCGAGACCGGCACAATCAATCCGAACGCGCGCGCCATCACCAGCGTCAATCCCGACAGCGAACTCATTCCGGTCACGCGCGCCAATGGCATCCTTACCGCCCTGGTCGCGCCGGAAGGCGGAATTCTTTCCGGCCAATCCGCCGTCATTCGCATGGACGGTTGGACGCCAGACGAAATGACCGTGCGCGCGCC
>JALZAX010000106.1 GCA_030948055.1 Verrucomicrobiota bacterium
GGAGAAGGAGAAGCGAGCGAAGAGTTTTCATGGGCAGGGGTATCCGCGCGCGGGGCGAGAGGGAAGCGCAATCTCAGGCGCTTGCGTTTTGGAGTGCGCCGGTGCTCCGGCGCTTTTTAAAATTCCAAAAGCGGCGCAGCGGCGCCGCACTCCAAAACGCAAGCGATCTCAGCGATTGCCGATGTGAATCGCGGCTTTGTTAACCGCGAGCGCGGCTTCTTTGACGGCTTCGCTGTGCGTTGGATGCGCGTGCACGGTGCGACCGAGGTCTTCGGCGCTGCCGCCGAATTCCATGACCGCAACACATTCCGCCATCAAATCGGAAGCGACGTGCGATAAGACATGCGCGCCGATTAGGCGATCCGTTTCGGCATCGGCGACGAACTTAACGAAACCCGTAGCGTCATCCGCAGCGAGGGCGCGGCCGTTGGCGGCGAAGGGAAATTTTCCGACGCGGATGTTCATTCCTTTTTCTTTCGCGCCATCTTCCGTCACGCCGGCGCCGGCTAATTCCGGATTCGTATAAATGATTCCGGGAATGACGTCGTAGTTTACGTGGCCGGATTTGCCAGCGATCATTTCCACGCAGGCGATGCCTTCTTCTTCGGCTTTGTGCGCGAGCATCGGACCAGCGATAACGTCGCCGATAGCATAAATGCCTTCGACGTTAGTCTGGTAACAGTCATCGACTTTGATGCGACGGCGTTCGTCGAACTCGACGCCGATCTTATCGGCGCCGACTCCTTCGGCGAAAGGACGGCGACCTACTGAAACTAAGACTTTGTCGGCCTCGAAGGTCAGCTGTTCATTGCCTTTAGTAGCTTTGGCCGTAGCGCGATTGTTCGCTACTTTCACTTCGGTCACCTTGGTATCGAGGTGGAACTTCATGCCTTGGGCGGTTAACACTTTTTGCAGGGCATTGGCGCATTCGAGATCGAAGCCGAGCGCAATACGCGGGAGAAATTCTATGACGGTTACTTCGGAACCTAACCGGCTCCAGACTGATCCCATTTCCAAACCGATGGCGCCGGCGCCGATGACTAACAACTTGTTAGGTACTTCAGAAAAAGTGAGCGCTTCAGTGCTACTAACGATTGTCTTACCATCGAACTTCGCGCTCGGTAGTTCGCTCGGCACGCTCCCGGTGGCGATGACAATGTGTTTCGCTTCGATTTCCTGCGAGCTGCCTTCGTTAGGCTTGATTGAGACTTTGCCAGGCGCAGTGATCGTTCCGATGCCGGCGAAGGTGCTGACCTTGTTTAACTTCATCAAGCCGCGCACGCCACCGGTCAGCGTCTTCACCACCTTGTCTTTGCGTTGCAACATCGTCGATAGGTCTAACGAGACGTTGTCGAGTTTGATGCCGTGCTTGGCCGCTTCTTTTTTCGCGAAGTAGAAGTGATCGCTGGAGGAGAGAAGCGCTTTGCTCGGGATGCAGCCGATGTTGAGACAGGTGCCGCCGAGTTCCTTGTCCTTCTCGACGATAGCAGTCTTCAATCCCAATTGTGCGGCGCGAATGGCCGCGACGTACCCGCCAGGGCCGGAGCCGATGATTACGACATCGAATGATTCCATAAATTTCGCCTAACGTAGCGCATGCCTCCGGCTTGCGTAGGAAAGGTTTTCGCAAGCCGGAGGCATGCGCTACGGAAAATCGAGCGGCAGTTTCTTCGGGTCCTCGATGCATTCCTTCACCTTGATCAGGAAGGTGACGGCTTCCTTGCCATCGACCGCGCGGTGATCGTAGCTCAGCGCGAGATACATCATTGGCCTAACGACTACTTGGCCATCGATTGCCATCGGGCGCTGTTGGATCGAGTGCATGCCGAGGATTCCGCTTTGCGGCGGATTCAGAATCGGTGTGCTTAAGAGCGACCCGTATACGCCGCCGTTTGAGATGGTGAAGGTGCCGCCCTGCAAATCTTCGATTTTGATTTTTCCTTCGCGCGCTTTGGTCGCGTAATCGGCGATATCGCGTTCGACTTCGGCGAAAGATTTTTTGTCGGCATCGCGCACCACGGGAACAACCAATCCGCGCTCGGTTCCGACTGCGACACCGATGTCGTAAAAATTATTCTGGATAAAATCGTCGCCCTCGATGCGCGCGTTAATTGAAGGCACGGCTTTCAAACCTTCCACGACCGCTTTGATGAAGAAGGACATGAAACCGAGCTTCAGGTTGTTCTTCTTCGTGAATGCGTCCTGCGATTTCTTGCGCAGCTCCATCACCGCAGTCATGTCGCATTCGTTGAAGGTCGTGAGAATGGCGGCGGTGTGCTGCGCCATGACGAGTTGCTCCGCGATCTTGCGACGCAAGGGCGACATCTTTTTGCGCGTAAATCGGCCGTTGCTCGATTGCGCTGGCGCTGCTGGAGTCTCGTTAGGTTGACGATTCTGCGCCGCAGCTAAAGCGTCACCTTTTGTTAGGCGCCCACCTTTTCCAGTTCCACTGATGGCACCTGCATCGAGTTTTTCTTCGTCAACGATTCTGCGCACAGATGGTGGCAGCACATCCGCGTTGGGCGATTTTTTCTCACCCGCTTTCGGGGCCTGCGGGCGATTGGGATCTGGTTTGTCCTTCGCTTTTTCCGGCGTGGTAACGGTCGCGCCAGCGTCGGCCGACTCGTCAATGGTCGCGACGACTTCGCCGATTTTTACTTCCTGGCCTTCCGCGGCCAGTGTTTTCAAAACCCCGCTTTTTTCCGCCACCACTTCCGTGGAAACCTTGTCGGTCTCGAGGGTAAACAGTGGCTCGCCAGCCTTGACCTGTTCGCCCGATTTCTTGTGCCAGACCGAAACGACACCGCTGGTAATCGACTCGCCGACGGCCGGAATTTTCACTTCGAGACTCATGCGCGCGCTTAAGTAAGCACGGGGCCACGGCGCTGGCGAGAAAGTTGCTTATTTAAGGCCGCTTCTCCATGCGTCTCGCTCCATTAATTCAACGGCAACATCCCATCGTCATTTTTGGCGGAGGCATGCTGCTGGTTTTGACCACCGGTTTCCTCGACGCCATCACCGGCTACGAAGTCAGCCTTTCCATCCTCTACGGGATCCCGATTTACCTCGTCGCCTGGTTCATCAGTAAAGAAGCAGGTGTCTTGATCAGCCTAATCTGCGGGATCGTCTGGTGGTGGGCCAGCGTGATGGGCGGTCATCCCTATCCGAATAGCTGGCTGGAAGGATGGGAAACATTCGTCCGCATCGTCTTCTTTATTTTTATCGCCATCGGCGCGGCCTCCCTGAAACGCGAACACGATGCCGCGGCCAGTCGGATCGCGTTGTTGGAACATACACGGCGTTTGGAACGTGAGATCATTGAGATCAGTGAACGCGAACAGCGCCGGATCGGGCGCGATTTGCACGACGGACTTTGCCAATACCAGGCCGCATTAGCCTGCGCGGCGGCGTCGCTCCATGACGATTTGATGCGAAAAAATCTTACGGCCGAAGCGGGCCGCGCCAATGAGTTAGCGCATCGTTTGCGCGAAGCCGTTGCCCAAACGCGCGATCTCGCGCGTGGTTTGGTGCCGGTGCAGATGGCAGAAGAAGGCCTCGCCTCCGCCTTACAGGAGCTGGCGACTTCCGTGGCGCAATTGCAATCGATCGATTGTCATTTCCACTCGTTAGGCCGGCTCCCGGTTTTCCAAAACAGCGCGGCGACACATCTTTATCGAATCGCGCAGGAAGCGATCAACAATGCCACCCGTCACGGCAAAGCCGGGAGGATCAGGATTTCTCTTGTCGCGGACGACGAAGCGACCGTGTTGCGGATCGCGGATAACGGCGTGGGGATTAGCAAGGCCGACCACAGTCATACCGGCATGGGACTGAATATCATGGGTTACCGGGCCAAACTCGCCGGCGGCGAATTGTTGGTCCAAGAACCGAGCGAAGGTGGGACGACGATTTCATGCGTCATCCGTGCGGTCATGGAAGAGGAGGTTCATGAACGCGCCGCATGAAATAAAAAAACGCCGCGTCGTCATCGTGGAAGATCATCCGATGTTTCGCGAACAGCTGCGGCTCTTGATCGACAAGGAAGAAGATCTGGCGGTTTGTGGCGAAACCGACAATGTTCCGGCCGCGCTCGCGCTCATTCAAAAAACGCAGCCGCAACTCGCGATCATCGATATCACTCTCAAGGGCGCGAACGGGCTTGACCTGCTGAAAGATTTGCGCGCGCAGGAGATCGACCTGCCGGTGCTGGTTCTTTCCATGCACGACGAATCGCTCTACGCGGAACGCGCTTTGCGCGCAGGTGCGCGTGGTTATATCACGAAACAGGAAGCGTCCGCGAAAGTCATGATCGCGATTCGGCAGGTCTTAAGTGGTGAGATTTATCTGGATGCGCGCGTCATGCGGCAAATGGTGGACAAGGTCGTCGCGAAATCCGACGACGCTGTTTCGGCCATCGATCGCCTGACCGATCGCGAGCTGGAAGTTTTTGAATTGATCGGGCAAGGCCGGACCACGCGCGAAATTGGTTATCGTCTTTCGGTTGGCCTGACGACTGTTGATACCTATCGCGCACGCATCAAAGAAAAACTCCGGCTCGAAAACGCGGCTCAACTGCATGCGGAAGCGGCCCGCTGGGTGGCAACGCAGGTCGCGGTCGCCGGTTAATCGAAGGCCGGACGCGTTGTAGCGAAGTCCGCTACAATACAAGACTGCCTCTTGTCGTGGGCATGCGGCCTCGCGGCTGCTTATTACTCCAGCGAACACAGCAATTATAATTCATATGCAAATTCAAACATCTAGTCGCCGCGGTTTCACTTTGGTTGAAATCATGATCGTGGTCGCCATTATCGCCCTGCTCGCTTCGATTGCCGTTCCCGGCTTTCTTCGCGCCCGCAAACGCGCGCAAGCTTCCCGCATCATCAATGATCTGCGCCTGATCGATTCCGCCGTCGACCAATACGCCATCGAAACAAATAAGATGAGCGGCGCGGCCGTGAGCGTGGCCGATTGGACCAACTACATCAAGAAAGGCACCAACCTCTACGTCACCGGGAAAGATCTCTTCGGCAATGCCTACGGCGCGCAAAGCGTTGACAAGCTTCCCAGCGTGCCGGCTGCGACGAAGTCTTCGCTCAGCGATGTGACGGATTACACTTTCTGGTCCCCCTACCAATAAGCTACCTCTGCCTGGTTTGCGCTTCCGCCTGGAACCGGAGGCGGTAAAACGCCGGACGACATGTCCGGCGTTTTTCTTGTAGCCACGTCCCTGCGGGACGTTCCGTCGTGCTCCCAAACGAAAGCGCGACCTGTTGGCCTGGCATACCTGAACGGCCCACAGGGCCGTGGTTACAGCGAAAATGCGTCAGCGATCAGCTGCGCTTGTTCAAGTTTGTGCAGGGCCAATGCCCCGACCGCCGGGCTCGCACTGGCATTGCGGCCGGCGTAAGTCACCTCCCAACCAAATAATTTTCGCAAACGCGGCTCGATGAAAGTCCAAGCGCCCATGTTTTGTGATTCCTCCTGGCACCAGACGAGTTTGGTCTTAGCGGGAAACAGGCCGATGACCTTGCGCAATTTCTCTTCGCAGAACGGATAGAGTTGCTCGACGCGGATAAGCGCGGCGTCGTTTATTTTCTTTTCCTTCCGATAATTGAGCAGGTCGTAATAGACCTTCCCGGAACAAAGGATGATGCGCTTCGTTTCCTTCGGCTTGCTCTCGCCTGCCGAGCCGTAGCCTTGCGAAGGCTGGTTAGGCGAAAAGAGAATCTCTTCGAAGCCGCCTTTGGTGAAATCTTCCGCGCGCGAAGTGGCGAACTCCGCCCGCAACAAACTCTTCGGCGTCATGATGACGAGCGGTTTGATAAATTCGCGATGCATCTGGCGACGCAAGACGTGAAAATACTGCGCCGGAGTCGTTAGGTTGCAGACCTGGATGTTATCTTCCGCGCACGCTTGCAGGAAACGCTCGAGCCGTGCGCTGGAATGCTCCGGACCCTGGCCTTCGTAACCGTGCGGCAACAACAAAACGATGCCGCTTGGCCGTTGCCACTTCGATTCCGCCGAGACGATGAATTGATCGATGATGACCTGCGCGCCATTGGCGAAATCGCCGAACTGCGCCTCCCATAAACAAAGCATGTTCGGATAGTCTAACGAGTAGCCGTAATCGAAACCGAGCACCGCGGCTTCGGAAAGAAGGCTGTTATAAATACAAATGCGCGCCTGCTTTTCCGCCAGATGCATCAACGGAATGTAAGGCTTGCCCGTTTTCTCATCGTAAAGCACAGCGTGCCGATGACTGAAAGTTCCGCGGCGCACATCCTGGCCGGACAAGCGCATCGGAATTCCCTCAAGCAAAAGCGAACCAAAGGCGAGCGCTTCCGCGTAACCCCAATCGTACGGTCCGCCTTCCTCGAAAACTTTCCGGCGATGATCGACCACGATGCGCTTGATCTTCGGCTGCACGTTGAAGTCATCAGGCACACGCGTCAGTCCCTCCGCGATCCAGCGCAGCATGGTTTCGCTGATCGCGGTCGCCGGGGATTCCGCGGTGTAGTCAGGCTGAAAAACCGCCATCGACTCGCTAAATTGTTCCTTCCGATCGCGCGGCTGCGCTTCGGTCGCTTTCACATCGTCGAGCGCCTTTTGGAGTGTCTCTTCAAACTCGTTCTCGAGCTTCTTCGCCTCTTCTTCGGTCAAGACGCCTGAGTCGATCAGCTCTTTCCGGTAAAGCTTCGCAATCGAGGGCCGCCGATCGATTTTCGCGTAAAGATCCGGCTGAGTGAAGGACGGTTCGTCGCCTTCATTGTGCCCGTAACGACGATAGCAATACATATCGATGACCGCGTCGCGCCCGAATTCCTGGCGAAAGTCTAACGAGAGCTCGGTCACGAAATGGACCGCGAGCGGATCGTCGCCATTCACATGAAAAATCGGGACCTCGATCATCTTCGCGATGTCAGTGGCGTACATCGATGAGCGCGCGTCTTCCGGGAGCGTGGTGAAACCGATCTGATTGTTCACCACCACGTGAACGGTCCCGCCGGTCGAGTAACCGGGCAGTTGCGACATGTTGAGTGTTTCCGCCACCATACCCTGCCCCGCGAAAGCCGCGTCGCCATGGATGAGCAACGGTAAAACTTTTCGCCGATGTTCGGTGTCGCCGCGAATTCGTTGCCGCGCGCGCGCGGTTCCCTCCACCACCGGATTGACCGCTTCGAGATGGCTGGGATTCGCCGACAAACGAATTTCCACTTCGGCGCCGTTCGCTAGTTTCCGCACCGTGCGATAGCCGAGGTGATATTTCACATCGCCATCGCCGGCGACGAGATCGGGCACGTAGTTGGTGCTGAACTCGGTGAAGATAATGCGAAACGATTTCTGGACGAAATTCGCCAGGACATTAAGCCGGCCGCGATGCGCCATGCCCATGCAAATTTCCTCCACGCCAACGCCCGGACATTTTTGCAGAATGCCGTCGAGAATGATCATGAGCGATTCGGCGCCTTGCAGCGAAAAGCGTTTCTGCCCGACGTAGCGCGTATGCAAAAACGTCTCGAACATTTCCGATTCCGAAATCGCGCGCAGCATGGCGATTTGCACTTCGCGCGAGGCCGCCTCTTTCGGCGGGCGCGCTTCGAGACGTTGCCGCACCCAATGGCGAATGCGCGTGTTCTGAATGTGCATGAACTCCGAGCCAATGGTGTCGGCGTAAATGTGTTCGAGCTGCGCGATCATTTCGCGCAACCGCATTTGTTTTCCATCCAAGAAAAATTTCGAGGAAACGTCGCGATCGAGATCGGCTTCGGTGAAGCCCAGTTCGC
>JALZAX010000107.1 GCA_030948055.1 Verrucomicrobiota bacterium
GCGTCGAGCTAGTGTTATCGTTCTCTGCGCGAGACAAATTTCGTTTTTTCGCGCATCCGGAGGCCTGAACACTGGCGTAAGACCTCTGAATATATTGGAGGTGTCTTCTTTTATTGGAATTTCCTTTAGAGTCTGATATCTCCATTTCGTAACCCAACACCTCAACAAATATGAAATTGATCCCCAGAACTCTATCATCACAAAAGTCCCGACTCTTCGCTCTCGCGCTTGCCGCGGCCACCTTGCTTCTCTCCGCTGCGCAAACGCGCGCTGAACTTATCTACGGCCTTACAACCGGAAATGCCTTAGTTAGTTTCGATAGCGCAACGCCTGGCACCGCGACCGCGCTGGTCCCGATTAGCGGAGTCGGTGGCGAAACCATTTTTGATATCGATATTCGTCCCGCCGATGGGCTGCTCTACGGTTTTAGCAGCGCCGGCCGACTCTACTCGATCAATCCGATTACCGGTTTGGCCACGTTAAACGCCAGTCTCACAGGGACGTCGCTCGATCCGAACGCGACCCGTTTTTCCATCGACTTCAACCCGACTGTCGATCGTCTCCGTATTGTCAGTAACACCGGCCAGGACCTTCGTCTCACTCCAGGCAGTGGCGTAACTACGATTGATACCAACCTTAATGGTGCTTCCACGCGCGCAGTTTCCGTCGCCTATACCAACAACGATACTAACCCGGCCACCGGCACGACTCTATTCTATATCGACACGCCGGGCGGAGCGGCCACGGTTTACAATACCTCCAATCCGAATGGTGGTGTGATGAGTTTGGTCGGGCCCGCGGGGGTGAATAGCACCGACAACGTCGGGTTTGATATCTCCGGACTCACCAGTATCGCTTACGCTTCATTCTCCAGTCCGACCGGCCTCGCTTCCATGTTGTATCAAATCAATCTCGCCAACGGCGCCGCGACATTGGTCGGAACAATTGGCGCGCCGGGTCTCTTTATTCGCGGAATCGCTGCGCCAATTAATGCGCCGGAAACGGGCCACACAGTGATCCTTCTTGCGCTCGCCGCCGGTGTTCTGTTCGCGGCGCGTCGCGGAATGATTTCGCGCCGGCTCGAAGGCAACGGGCGCGCCTAATCTCGTTTGCGTTAGTTCCAGAAGTCCGCTGGCTGCTTTTGGCGGTCAGCGGATTTTTGTTTGTTGCCTGAACGATATGCGGTTGCGAACCTACGCTGCTTCGCTAGCTACTACGGTGTGAAAGAATTCCTCGAATTCGTCATTCGCCAACTCGTGGAATTTCCCGACGAAGTAATGTTGTCGGAAGTCGCGAATGGTAAGACGACTGTCTTTCGTTTGCAGATGCGGCAAACCGATGTCGGACGAATCATCGGTCGCAATGGCCAGACGATTCACGCTATTCGGGCGCTGCTCGCCAGCTCCGCGTCGCGCCACGGTCAACGCGCCACGCTCGAGATCGTCGAGTAACGCTGCGGCGGTTTTTCCGAGTTGGCCAGCGTCGGAATCTGCGCCCGAATCTCATCGGCGCGCGCCAGCGTGCGATTGGCGCCATCGCGATCGCTGGCCAGCAATTGACGTTTGGCTTGTCCCTCGAGACGCAAAACCTGACGTGCTTGTTCGCCCGCCCACCACGCCTGCATGTTTCCCGACTTGATGCTCGGCGCGCGTCGTACCAATTCCTGCAGCGATAAATCCGAGCGCGGATCTTCTGCTGGCTGTTCGACCACGGCAGGTGCGTTGTTTTCCGCCGGACTCGCCACGACTTCTGTGCTCCGAAAATTCTTCCAAGAAAAGTACGCTTGAAATCCGGAACAGAGCAACGCGCCTAACGAGAGAATGCAAGCGATGCGGACCAATCGTAACGACCTCCGCACCAATCGTTCCGTCTCCTCCATGCGGCCATTATTGGACAAAACGGCTGCGCGCTTCAAGTATGCACGATAGATGCGTATCGATATCCTGACGTTGTTTCCGGAGATTTGCCGCGCGCCGCTCGACGAAAGCATGATGAAACGCGCGCAAAGCAGCGGCGCTCTCGATCTGCGCATTCATAACCTGCGCGATTGGACGATAGACAAACATCGCATCGTCGACGACGCGCCCTTTGGCGGCGGACCAGGGATGGTGATGAAACCCGAACCCATTTTCGCGGCGGTGGAATCGCTCCGGTCTAACGAGTCGTTCGTTTTGTTAATGACGCCGCAGGGAAAAACTTTCACGCAAAAAATCGCGCGCGATTTTTCGGTGAAATCTCATCTGATCCTTGTTTGCGGACACTACGAAGGCATTGATCAGCGGGTCGCGGAACATCTGGCGGACGCAGAAATTTCCATTGGCGATTACGTGCTGACGAATGGTGCCATCGCGGCCGTCGTAGTCGTCGATGCAGTCGTTAGACTACTCCCGGGCGTCTTGGGTCACGAGCATTCCGCGGCGGACGACAGTTTCTCCAGCACTCTGCTGGAAGGTCCGCAATACACACGGCCGGCGGAATTTCGCGGTTGGAAAATTCCGGAGATTTTACTTTCCGGTAATCATGCCGAAATCGCCACCTGGCGAAAAGAGCAGGCCTTGAAACGCACGCAAGCAAATCGTCCGGACTTGTTAGGCGGGGACAAGTAATTCTGGGGAGCGCACGCTTATAGCGTGCTGGTTTCGGCATTCTGCCGAAACAATCTTGGAGTTCGTGATCGCAGAATGCGATCACCAGCACGCTACAAGCGTGCGCTCCCCAGAATTCGTTAGGCCACGCGTCCTAGAATTATGCAGGCGTTGATTCCGCCGAAGCCGAAGGAATTGCTCAAGACGTTTTGCAAGTTGCGCGCGCGGCCTTTGTTAGGCACGACATCAAGATCGCACGCCGGATCCGGATTGGTGCGATTCAAAGTTGGCGGAATCCAATTCTCTTCGATGGCCAATGCACAAATCGCAGCTTCCATTGCGCCGGTGGCGCCGAGCGGATGCGCCGTAAAAGCTTTCGTTCCGCTCACCGGAATGCGCCGCGCTTGTTCGCCGAAGACTTCTCTGATTGCGACTGTCTCGGTGCTGTCGTTCATCTGCGTCGAACTCGCGTGCGCGTTGATGTAATCGATTTGTTCCCGCGTGAGATGCGCGTCGGACAGCGCCTCCCGCATCGCGCGGATACATGACTCTCCCGTCGGCAGAGGCGTCGTCATGTGAAAGGCATCGTTGTTCAAACTGTAGCCGAGCACTTCCGCATAAATGTGGGCGCCGCGATTGCGCGCGTGCTCAAGTTCCTCGATCACGAGCGACGCAGCCCCTTCGCCCATGACGAATCCGTCGCGCGCCAGATCGAAAGGCCGACAAGCCAACGCGGGATCGCCGGTCGACTGACTCATCGTTTTGATAATTGCGAATGCGCCGAAGGTGAGGGGACTGAGAGGAGCTTCCGCGCCGCCTGCGACAATCACGTCGGCAAAATCGTCTCGGATATAACGCAAAGCTTCGCCGACCGCAACGGTGCCGCTGGCGCAGCTGTTCGAGTTCGTCGTGCCAACGCCGCGAAAACCAAATTCGATCGCGATGTTGGAATGCGCCGAGCCCCCGAAGACCTGAAGCGCCAACGTGCGATTAACCGCGCGGGTTCCTTTTTTCAAAAAATGCGCGTGTTGATCTTCGGCGTTCGCGACGCCGCCGAGCGCCGTACCAAAACTAACGCCAATGCGATGCTGCGGTTCTTCGCGCGACCATTTTATCCCGGCATCTTCCAAGGCCATGCGCGCAGAACCGACAGCAAATTGCGCATAACGATCGAGCCGCTTTAGTCGATGCGGCGGAAAATGATCTTCCGGAATCCAATCGCGAATTTCGCCGGCGCAGTGCGCCTTGAAATCAGCTGTATCGAAAGTGGAAATATTCTTGATCCCGCTCTGTTCCGCGCGAAGGCCGCGCCAAAAATTCTCCCGTCCCGTCCCGATGCAGGTGATCGGTCCGATGCCGGTGATGACAGCACGGCGTTGAGTTCCATTTCGCATCAGTAATTTTAACTTCGCGCTTCCAGATAAGTTTTCATCTGCCGCAAGGTTTGACTGGCGATGTGATGGATAAAAAATGTTCCAATGATTGGATCAGCCAGTGGCGCAAGAGCGGGTACGCGGAACTCCAAATCGTGCGCGATTTCCACCAGGACTCCCGCAGGCGTTTCGTTAAACGACCAGACTACGCGCATCCCCTTGGTGAATGCTTTCAAATGATGAAAACGGATCTCCAGCTTCTCGCGGTCGATGATTTCTTCCGATGTCCACTTAATCGGAATGCCGGAACGCGTTGCAGCCATCACGACAAGATTACGATTGGCGCCGCGTTCCAGATACTTGATGTAGCGATAGTGCGGCAGAATCTTTGGCCACAACTCGAGATTCGCCGCGCTCTCGAAAATCTCCATCTTCGGCGCGTGCATGATGATGGAGTTGGTTTTGTGCATTCGAGTTTGTCGCTGATCGAGTTAAGCTCGCCCAATGGCACTGGAAATGAAACCGAAGTGTGAAAAGTGCGGACGTTCGTTGGCGTCGCGCGATGAGGCCTTCATTTGTATTTACGAATGCACCTTCTGCGCGGATTGCGTGCGGGAAATGGAACATGTCTGTCCGAATTGCGGAGGCGAATTAGTGCGGCGTCCGCGTGCAGGAAAAGTGCGCGCGGAAAATCAGTAAAGGAATGGGACCAGTCGCTTTGTGCGACGGCAATAGGAAACATATTTTTCGCCGAGCCCCTCTATCAGCGTGCGCTCTTCGACTTTCATCCGGTAGAGAAAGGCAATGAAAATGGGCAGCAAAAGCCCGAGCAAAGCGGCCCAGTTGCCTAACGAGAGGCCAAAGCCGAGGAATGCGAGAAGCACCCCGGTGTAGGAGGGATGGCGTAGATAGCGATAAGGCCCCGTTTCGATTAGCTCATGGTCGCGCGCGATGGCCACGTTAACGGTGAAGAACCGACCCAGGCGAATGATCGACCACCAGCGCAAGACAAGGCCGCAAGCAAAAATCGCCACGGCGAGCGCGAGAAAGAATCTTAAATGCGGCAGAAGCGCTGCGCGAAAATGACTCGTGAGCCAAAGTGCCAACCAAATGCTTAAGCCGATTACGATCCAAAGAAGGCGGAGCGAGGAATGATCCGACTCGCGCATGTTCGCGCTCTTAGGCGCGCGTCGCGTGATGGAAAGAAGCAACTCGGAAAAAAAGTAAGCGAGGCCGAGAAAGAGGGAAATCCATCGCATTGAATAAAGTTACTCGACCTTACGAAAAAGCTTCTCCGTGTTTTTCTTGCCCCATAGATTACCGGTCAGAACCGTCCAGTCACATCTCTCGGTTCGAATCTCAAATACATGAAAAGTTACAAAAGATTGCTAATCGCTCTCATTCTCGTAGTGAGCGCGCTGCTTCCTGTCGCGAACTCCTACGCCGGCATTTTCATCGAACTGGGCGACCGGGGCTATTACACCCGCGGGAATTATTACGTCGAACACGGTCACCGCTGGTGTTGGGTGCCTGGACATTGGGGCCGGCATCATCACTGGATCCACGGTCACTATCGCCACTGCTATTAGTAGTTAGACGGAAAGTTTAAGCGCACCGCGGTTTAATCACCCGGTGCGCTTTCCTTTTTATGACCGTCGAAGAAACAGCGCGGCTCAGGCTTCGCCGTATGGAACGCACAGATGCGTCTCTCATGCTTCAATTACTAAATGATCCCGCCTTCATTCGCTTCGTCGCCGATCGCGGAGTGCGCACGGAGGAACAGGCAACGGCTTATATCGAAGAAAAAATTCTGCCGAGTTACGCGAAGTTCGGTTTCGGATTTTATGTCGTCGAATTGAAAGAGAGTCGCGAGGCGATCGGAATTTGCGGATTGATCAAACGCGAAATGCTCGACGAGGTGGATGTGGGATTTTCGATCTTGCGCCGCTTCTGGGGTCAGGGTTACGCGACCGAGGCTGCGCGCGCGGTCATGGAACATGGACGGCGCGAATGCGGATTGCCGCGCGTTGTGGCCTTAGTCGCCGCTGACAATCACAACTCAATCAATGTGCTGGAGAAACTCGGGCTGCGTTTCGAGAAAACGATCGAACTGCCAGGCTACGCCTCGGCGAGCAATCTTTACGTTTAAGCCACGCGCCGTCACCGTGTGGCGGCTGCTTGTTGTCGGAAGCGATTTTGGGTAGAAAGAATTCGGGTTCCTCCAACGGGCGGCGCGAAATGCAACGGACCAGAAACAAGCACACGGCAAACAAGATTCTTTGGATCGAATGCATCGGATTCAGTTTGCTCATCGCACTTTCCTGGCTCGATGAACTTCTCGGACTACCGCATCTCCTTTTTGGCACTGCGGTCCGTTCGAACTGGCGTGAGAGCGCAATCGAGTCGATCGCGATCACGCTGGTTTGGTTGATTGTCTACGGCGCCACGCGACGGGTCTTGCGCCGTTTTCAGTACCTGGAGGATTTGCTCACCATGTGCGCGTGGTGCCGCAAATTGCAGGACGGCGACAGTTGGGTGTCGCTAGAAGATTATTGCACGCACGAGTTGGGCATCGACCTCTCGCACGGCATCTGTCCGAACTGCGGACGGAATTTGATGCGCCAAAGCGAGCCCGTCGCGACTCGTTAGGCTAACAGTTTCCTTGCGGGGTTTGCTCGCTCCGAAAAACTCATGACCCGCGCCCCACATCTCACAGCGACGTGAATGCCCTTTGCCGCTTGCTCGAAACGCGGCGCTCGCTCTCATTCAAGCGCAGTGAGCATCTTGCATCTCGGAGTTAACATCGATCACGTCGCCACTTTGCGGCAGGCGCGTTACGCCACCATGCCGGAATCGAAAAACGCTGAGCCCGATCCCATCGCGATCGCTAGCATTTGCGAACGCGCCGGGGCGCACGGCATCACCGCGCATCTGCGCGGGGATCGTCGTCACATTCAAGATCGCGACATCGAACGGCTACGGGCCAACGTGATGACGAAACTTAATTTCGAAATGGGCAATACGCCGGAGATTGTCGATGTCGCTTTGCGGATTGTTCCCGATGAAGTCTGTCTCGTCCCGGAGAAACGCGAAGAGATTACAACGGAAGGCGGACTGGATTTGGTGGCGCACGCGCGCGAGCTCGCACCGACAGTGAAGCGCCTGCATTCGGCGGGTATTCGCGTCAGCATGTTCATCGACCCGGAGCCGGAACAGATCGACGCTGCTGTCCATCTCGCCGCCGATATCGTGGAATTACACACTGGCAAATTGGCCAACGCGTTCACGGAGAGATTTCAGAAACAAGAGCTCGAGCGATTGCGCGAAGCCGCATTACGCGCGGCCAATTTTAACCTGCAGGTCAACGCCGGACACGGAATCAACTACGAGAACATCAAGCTCATCCACAAAATTCCGCGGCTCACCGAGCTGAACATCGGCCACGCGATCGTCGCCCGTTCAGTTTTTGTCGGGTTCGAAACCGCCGTCCGCGAAATGCTAAGCGCGATGGAGAATTACAAAGGATGAATTTGAAAACCAGAAAGCCAGAAAGAGAAAAATCCATTTCTGGTTTTCTGGCTTTGAAATTTTTCTTCCTCTTCAAATGAGCGTTCTTGGAGTTGGGGTCGACATTGTCGAAAACGCGCGGATTCAGCACTCGTTAGACCGATTCGGTGAACGCTTCCTCCACCGCGTTTTTACCGAAGGCGAGATCGCCTATTGCCGGTCGATGAAATTTCCGGCACGCCATCTCGCGGCGCGTTTTGCCGCGAAGGAGGCGGCCTCAAAAGCTTTTGGCACCGGCATCGGAAAATCGATGGG
>JALZAX010000446.1 GCA_030948055.1 Verrucomicrobiota bacterium
CGAGCACGACCAATTCATGGCGCGCTTTCGTCTCGACCACTTCCACCGTTTCGTTGCGAGGGGCGCGCAAATGTTGCAATGCCATCCGCACCAATCGCGCCAGCGAGGACTCATCCGTCTGCACAATTCGCGCGAGCCGTTCCGCGCTGCCGCCCGGGACGAGCCGTTCGATTTCGCTTTCAATGACCAGCGGTAAAACATTTTTCCGCCGTAACGCCAGACCGCGATGGATGATTGTCGTCACCGCCATGATCGAACAGACGAGCAGCGGCCACATGAAAAAGCCACCCGAATGAAAGAAATCCCAAACCGCGCCGGCCGGTCCGGGCAGCTCCGCGAAGATAAAATCAGGCGTCATCGATTTGGGTAGGTTGTGAAGTAAATATCCACCGGCAACCGGCCCTGCGGCAAAGTCGCGATCAAGTCAGGTGGAATCGGGGGAATTTGCGCCTCCTGAAACGATTGCAAGCAGATGTTAGCGAAGGCCTCGTTCGAATTGTTGGAGAGCACGCGCAGATTTTGGATTTTTCCCTTCGCATCCACCTCCGCCTCGACATGCGCCGTGCCGACATTCACCAGGTCCATCCGGTCGTTCATATAATAATACCAACGCGACCCGATCGCGTCCGAAACACTTTTCTGGTACCTGCCCAGCGGCGTGCCGACAGCGTTGACCGCGGAGGGACCGCGATTGCTGATCCGCCCACTGATGCGCGTCTCCTGTTTTTGCGGCTGATAAGCTGAGGATGGTTGCGGCGGCAATGGTCGCGAAGTAATCGGCGGCGCGCTCGGATGAGTTTCGGGCGCTGGAGTCGCTTCCGTTTCCTCCGGATTGCGAATCGGCGGCGGCGGCGTGGGTTTGAGCATCGCGAATTGTTCCGGGGCCGGGGTGGCGATCGGTTCCGGTGTGACCGTCGGCGCAATCGTCGGCCGCGGAGTGGCGGACGGTCGCGCCGTCGGCACAGGCGTTGCGGGCGGCGGCGTCACTTTCATCTCAGGCCTGGCCTCCTGCGGTTTCGAAGCCAGCGAATAATCGTGCGTCTGCAAATCGACGAACGGTTTTTCCTTTCCTTCCTGCGACGGCAAAGGCACATCGCCCGTTGCTGGCAATTGACTGGCGGCGATTGAATTCGCGTTCGACTCAAACGTCTTCTCCTTCGGTTCTTCGGCCGATTCCTTTTCGGTCGCCATGAATGGCGGATTGACCGGTTTCGCTGGCGGAGGTGTGGCCGACAGATCGACCACCGTGAGTTCGACCGGCTTGTCTTCTTCGAGCGGCGTGGGTCCGAAGGCGCTGTTAAATGAGGCCAGCGACAACGCCACAATCACGTGCACGAAAAGCGAGGCAATGACTGCCCACCAAACTAAGCGCCGCTCTCGTTTCGCATTCATTCAGTCGACGGAAATGGAGCATCGTGCATTCCTGCCAGGAATCCATCCTCAACCGGGCTTTCGCTTTCGAGCGGCCGTCTTTCGCGCGTGATGAAAAAGATATTGCTGCGCGTAGCCGCCGTGCTCGCCGAAGTAGCTATCGCAAAACTCGCGCAGCCGTTGCGGAGTTACCTTCCGTTTTCGCGCGAAATACTTCTCCTTCAGCACGCGCTCAATCCAGACATCGATCGGAAAAGCGCGCAGCCGTTCATAAGCAAAAAGCATCACGCAGTTCGCCACTTTTGCTCCGACACCCGGCAATTCGCACAGCCGCGCCCGCAATTCATCATCCGCTAGGCTACGCCACGACGCCAAGTCCGCTTTCCCCCCGGCAACGCGACGAGCCGTCGTGAGAAGATTCTTCGCGCGATAACCGAGCGCGCATTCGCGCAATTCCTTCTCGGTGGCCCGCGCCAGCCGCGTGGCATCAGGAAATGCGTATACGTGACTCACGTATAGGGCGTGGTGACGTGTCCCGAATCGTTCGCGCAGCGCCCGGGACATCTGTCGGATGTGGGCCACCTGTTTCATCGACGAGCAAATGAAGGTGGCGAGACATTCCCAAAGCGGCTGGCG
>JALZAX010000108.1 GCA_030948055.1 Verrucomicrobiota bacterium
CGACCCTTGCGCAGGAAGCCGTCGTAATGCCGCTGGATCAAATGCGTTTCCACCTGGCGCATGGTGTCGAGAATTACGCCGACGATGATGAGCAGACTGGTGCCACCGAAAAATTGCGCCGTGATTTGCGGAACGTTTAAACCCTGACTGAGGAGGCTCGGCAGAATCGCGATCAAAGTAAGGAAAATCGCGCCGGCAAACGTGAGCCGCGTCATGGTGAAATCGAGAAAATCCGCGGTCGGTTTTCCCGGACGCACGCCCGGAATGTAACCGCCGTATTTTTTCAAATCGTCGGCGATTTGTGACGGCTGAAACTGCGTCGCGACCCAGAAATAGCTGAAGAAAAAGATCATCAGCGCAAGGACAAGGTAATGCGGCCAGCCGTGCGCGAGCGCGTCGGATATTTGCCGCGCCGTTCGGCTATTTTGGAAGGCCATGCCGACGATCGTGGTCGGAAAAAGTAGCAGCGCCCACGCGAAGATAATCGGCATGACGCCGGCGTAGTTCACCTTCAATGGCATGTACTGCGTTTGGCCCCCGTACATTTTTCGACCGACAACGCGCTTCGCGTATTGCACGGTAATTTTCCGCACGCCCTGCGTGACGGCGATGACGGCGGCGATCACAATGAAAAGAAACGCGATCATCAGGACGAGGATCGCAGGATTGACCTGGCTCCCTCCGCCGCTCGAAGGCACAAAAGTTTTCCAAGCTTGGGCCAAAGCCGCGGGCAAGCGCGCCACAATGCCGACCGTGATGATCAGCGAAATGCCGTTCCCGATGCCTCGCTCTGTAATCTGATCGCCTAACCACATGAGGAAAAGTGTTCCACTCGTTAGGCTAAGCACCGTGACAAAACGAAAAGTGAAGCCTAAATCGGAAACAAGCGGGACTCCGAGCTTTTGCACCGTGTCAGTGATGCCCGGAAGCATTGTCTGGTACGATTCCGGATGCTGAAACGAAACGGCGAGCAGATAGCCCTGTACGATGCACAGGATGACAGTCGCGTAACGCGTATACTGCATGATCTTCTGCCGTCCACCGTCTTCGCGTGCCAGTTTTCCGAGCTGCGGAATAACCGCCGTCAGAAGTTGCAGCATGATCGACGCACTGATGTAAGGCATGATGCCTAACGAGAAGATGGCGCAGTTTTCCAACGCGCCGCCGCTGAATAAATTAAATAACGCCGCGACGCCTCCGCCGGTTTTTTCTGAGAGAGTACCGCGGAACCATTCCTGCAACACCGCCGGATTGACGCCCGGCGTGCTAATGGCCGCGCCAAGGCGCACGATCACGATCACCGCGAGCGTGAATAGAATCCGGCGCCGCAGCTCCGGAATTTTGACCGTGTTTAGGAAAGCCGAAACCATGGGATTTCGCGCTTAGTGCTTCTTGGAAGACTTTTTCTTCGAGCCGCTCTTGGCCTTCGCTTTTTTCGGCACGGATTTTTTCGCGGCCGGTTTGCGAGTCGCCTTGGCTTTCTTCGCAGGCGCGCCTTCCTCTGCCGGCGAAGCTTCGGCCTCTTCGCCGCGCGCCGGTTTGCCCTCGCGAATGTTGATCGTGCCGCCGGCTTTTTCGATTTTCTCCCGCGCGGAGCCGCTCACTTTGTCGGCTTCAATGGTCAAGGCGTGTTTGAGCTCGCCGTTGCCGAGAATTTTCAGACCAGCGACATTGCCGCGAATCATTTTCGATTCGCGCAACATCTGCTCGTTCACCGTCGTTCCCGCTTTGAAAAAATTAAGATCGTCGAGATTCACTATCGCGTAGGTTTTGTGGAAGGCCGCGTTATTGAATCCGCGTTTGGGCAAACGACGAATAAGGGGCATCTGCCCGCCTTCAAAACCGAGTCGCAGACTTCCGCCCGAACGAGCTTTTTGTCCTTTGTGACCTTTGCCGCTCGTCTTGCCGTGACCGGAACTTTCACCGATGCCGAGTCGCTTCACGCGATGACGCGAACCCGGACGCGGCCGCATGTTGTGTAAACGCATCATGACTCGTTAGGCTTTCCGTCGTTCGTCGCCACCGGCATGCGAATGCCGCGCGTCTTGAAAATTTCATCTTTCCGGCGCAAACCGCGCAGCGCTTCGATGGTCGCTTTCACGACATTGGAGTGATTGCTCGAGCCTAAAGATTTCGCGAGCACGTCTTTGATTCCCGCCGCTTCCACAACCGCGCGCACACCGCCACCGGCGATGACTCCAGTTCCCGGGGAAGCGGGTCGCAGCAAAACGCGACCTCCGCCGAACTCACCGATCGTTTCGTGCGGGATCGTATTTTCGTGCAAAGAAACTTTCTCCATTCCTTTGCGCGCCGCTTCCGAAGCTTTGCGAATCGCTTCCGCTACTTCATTCGCTTTTCCAAATCCGACACCAACGCTGCCATCGTGATCGCCGGCTACAATAAGCGCGCTGAAGCTGAAACGCCGTCCGCCTTTCACAACCTTGGCGCAACGATTGATGAACACGACTTTCTCGGTCGTGTCACCGCGTGCCGCTGAACTTCTGTCTGTCTGGCGTTCGCGCTGCCGACCGCCGCCTTGTTGTTGTGCCATTCGTTAGATTCCTAAAATTTTAGTCCGCCTTCGCGCGCCGCGTCGGCTAGAGCCTTCACTTTTCCGTGATACTGATTGCCGCCGCGATCGAAAACGACCTTGTCGACTTTCTTCGCCAGCAAACGTTCCGCGACCGCTTTGCCGACTTTCTCCGCCGAGGCGCGATTCGCTGATGCTTTGCCTTTGCTGGCTAATGATTCTTCCGTCGTACCCGCAGCCGCGAGCGTCTTGCCCGCGTCGTCGTCGATTACTTGCGCGTAAACATGTCGGCCCGAAAAATGCACGGCCAACCGCGGACGTTCCGCGGTTCCGTTCACGCGTTTCCTGATCCGCTTGTGAATGCGGTCTCTGATAATTTTGCGGCTCGCTTTCATCTTACTGAACAGTCTTGCCTTCCTTGCGGCGGACAACTTCGTCGGAATAACGAACGCCTTTGCCCTTATATGGTTCGGGTGGGTAATAACGGCGAATGTCCGCCGCCACCTGGCCGACCAATTTCTTGTCGATCCCCGCGATGTTGATCTTGGTGTTTTCCGTGACCGTGATTTTGATTTCTTTCGGAATGGGAAACAGAATCGGATGCGAAAAGCCTAACGAGATGTTGAGCACCTGACCTTGCACGGCTGCTTTGAAACCGACGCCTTCGATGATGAGGTCCTTCGAAAAACCTGTGCTGACGCCGAGGACCATGTTGTTCACGAGACTGCGCGAAAGGCCGTGCAACGCTTTCACGCTGCGTGTCTCCGCGCCGCGGACTATCGAGACGTTGTTGTTCGCGACCTTGCCCGTGATTTCGCGCGGCAATTGCCAGTTCAATTTGCCTTTCGGGCCTTCGACCGCGACGGCGCCATCATCACTGATGTACACCTTCACCTTGTCGGGAATCTCGACCGCTTTATTTCCAATTCGTGACATAACTCGTTAGGCGGTTACCAAACGTAGGCGAGCAACTCGCCGCCGACATTTTGTTTTTTCGCTTCGCGACCTGATAGAATTCCTTTTGGCGTGGATAGAATCGACACGCCCATTCCGCCGAGGACGCGCGGAATTTCCTGCGAGCCAACATACCGCCGCAAACCCGGACGACTGACGCGCTTCAAACCGGTGATGGCGCTGGAACGATTCGCGATCTTGTTCGTGATCTTGATCCGCGGATGCGCTTCGGTTCGATCCAACTCAAAATCGACGATGTAGCCTTCGTCTTTCAAAATCTTGATGATGTCCGCCTTGATCTTCGAATAAGGCACAAACATCTCGGGCTTCTGCGCCGCATTCGCGTTGCGCACGCGGGCGAGAAGGTCGGCAATAGGATCGGTAACTGTGCTCATTCGTTAGGCCGCAGGAGCTGCGGCGGGCTTTTTCGCGCGGTCGCTGAACGGCATTCCCATTTCGCTCAGGAGCGATTTGGCTTCCTCGTTCGTGTTCGCGGAGGTGCAGATAGTAACATCGAATCCGATGTTGCGCTTGATTTTGTCGAGCTCGACTTCCGGAAAGATCGCCTGGTCGGGAACGCCTAGGGTGTAGTTGCCGTGACCGTCGAATGCGCGCGGCGAAACACCACGAAAATCGCGGATGCGCGGCAGCGCGGCTTTGATCAGGCGTTCGAGAAATTCATACATGTGTGCGCCGCGCAAGGTGACCTTGGCGCCGATCGCCTGCTCTTTGCGCAGCTTGAAATTCGCGATGCTTTTCTTGGCGCGTGTCTCTGCCGGCTTCTGTCCGGTGATGAGCGTGAGTTCAGCCTTGGCATCTTCCAACGCCTGCTTCACATCCGACTGCGAACCAATCGAAGTATTAACGACAACTTTCTCCACCTTCGGAATCTGGTGGAGGTTTTTGTAGCCGTGCTGCTTCTGCAACGCAGGAATCACGTTGTTTTTGTAGTGATCGTAAAATTCGTTTTTCATTCTTCCTTCGCCGCCTTTTTCTTCGCGGGCGCCTTCTTCTTCTCAGCCTTCGGCTTGGCGGTTTTCGATTTCGAGTCCTTCTTGCCGTTGCGCTCCGAGCGCTCGAGCACTTTCACGTTCGAAATGTGAATTGGACCTTCGCGTTCCGAGATTTTTCCCTGCGGATTATCCTGCGACTTCTTCAAGTGCTTCTTGATCATGCGCACGCCCTCGACCAGCACACGCTGTTTGCGCGCGATAACTTCGAGGACCTTTCCACTGGAACCTTTGAAGTTCCCGGCGATCACTTCGACGTTGTCGCCCTTGCGGACGTGCAGCTTGATTCGGCTCATAAAACTTCCGGTGCGAGCGAGACGATTTTCATGAAATTACGCTCGCGCAACTCACGCGCGACCGGTCCGAAAATACGGGTGCCGCGCGGATTCAAATCTTTATCGATGATGACGATGGCGTTGTTGTCGAAGCGCAACACCGAACCGTCATCGCGTTTGATCGGCTGACGCGTGCGCACCAAAACCGCGCGCACCACTTCACCTTTCTTCACCGTGCCGGTCGCGCTCGCTTCTTTCACGTTCGCGACAATAACGTCCCCGATTCCAGCCGTCTGACTCGTCCCCTGCCCGATGACGCCAATCATCGTGGCCATGCGCGCCCCGCTGTTATCCGCCACGTCGAGTCTGGATCTGATCTGGACCATAAAAATTCTCCTGTTCCGAAATTATTTCGCGACGACTTCGACCAACCGCCAGCGTTTCAATTTGCTCAGCGGACGCGTCTCCATGATGCGAACCGTGTCGCCCGTCTTGGCCTTGTTCTCTTCGTCGTGCGCGTAGAATTTTCTCATCTGCTTCACGATCTTGCCGAACTTGCGATGCGGTACGCGTGTCGTGGTGCGGACAACAATCGTTTTATTCATTCCGCTGGAAATCACTTCGCCGGTGCGCGTCTTGCGCGTTCCGCGTTTCGCTGTTTCCGCAACTGCTGTCTGGGTCTCGTCGGCCATAAAAATTATTTCGTCTCCGTCTTCTTCGCGCGCGTCGTCAGCACGGTCTCCACTTGCGCGGCCTGCCGGCGCAACAAACGCAACCGGCTTGGTTGTTCGAGCTGTCCGCTTTTCTGCTGCAAACGCAGATGCAAGCTCTCCTGGCGAAGGTCGCGCTTCTTCGTCACCAGCTCCTCCGTGCTCATTTCCTGAATTTCGTTGAACTTCATGATTCGTTAGGCCGCAGCCACGTGGTGACGCGTCAAAAATTTCGTCCGCACCGGCAATTTATCTGCCGCCAGGCGTAACGATTCGCGCGCGACGGATTCCGTCACGCCATCGAGTTCGAATAAAATGTTGCCCGGCTTCACCGTCGCGACCCAATGCTCCGGCTGACCTTTGCCTTTACCCATTCGCGTTTCCGGCGGACGCGCCGTGACCGACTTGTCCGGGAAAATGCGAATCCAAAGTTTGCCTTTGCGTTTCATGTTGCGGGTCAACGCCACACGCGCCGCTTCTATTTGCACGTTGGTGATCCAGGCGCGCTCCAGCGTTTGCAGACCGAATTCGCCGAAGTCGATGCGAAGATTGCGCGAAGCCGTTCCCTTGCGGCTTCCCCGCTGGGTCTTCCGGTACTTCACGCGTTTGGGCATCAATGGCATGTCAGTGTCTCCTCAAAAATTACTCGTTAGGCTCTCGTTAGACCGGAGCGGGCTCGGGCGGTGGCGGAACGCCTTGCGGCTGTTCGGCCGGTGCTTCTTCCTTCTTACAAAGCCAGCATTTCACACCGATTTTTCCGTAGACGGTGTTGGCTTCGGCAAATCCGTAATCGATCGGCGTGCGCAAGGTGTGCAACGGCACTTTGCCTTCGCGATACCATTCCGAGCGCGAAATTTCCGCGCCATTCAAACGACCCGAGCTGCGCAAACGAATTCCCTGCGCACCAAAATCCATCGCCACCTGGACCGCTTTTTTCATGGCGCGGCGATAAGCAATACGACGTTCGATTTGCAGCGCGACGTTTTCCGCCACGAGCTGCGCATCGAGTTCCGGCGTTTTAATTTCCTGAATGTCGATCTTGATCTGTTTGCCCTGCGCCATCTTCGAAATCTCTTCGGTCATCTTCTCGATCTCGGCGCCTTTGCGTCCGATGACGATGCCGGGGCGCGCGGTGTGAATCGTCACGCGGATCGAATTCCACGCGCGCTCGATGATGATTTTCGAAACCGCAGCGAACTGCAGTTTCTTCTTCACGTAATTCCGGATCTCGATGTCGCTGTGCAGAAAACCGGGCAAATCCTGCGGCGAAGCATACCAGCGCGAACGCCAGTCATGATTAACCGCGAGACGGAACCCGATTGGATTAACTTTCTGTCCCATGTTTTAGCTTTCTGATTTCTTTTCTTCCTTCGCGACCTTTGCGTCCGGGGCGTAAGATTTCTTTGCTGAGGTTTTTTTAGCGCCGGATTTCTTTCCGCCTTTTTTCTTATCGCGGGTTTTGATTTCGATCTCGTCCGTCAAAATGATCCGGATGTGCGCGCTGCGTTTCAAAATGCGGCTGCCACTTCCACGCGCTCGCGCCATCATGCGCTTTTGTGTCGGCCCTTCGCCGCAAGTCGCTTCCTTCACGACCAAACCATCGACACGCAGATTCGCGTTGTTCTCCGCGTTCGCGACCGCGCTCTTCAACGTCTTATTAATAAGAGCCGATGCCTTTTTCGGACTAAACGCTAGAATATCGAGAGCTGTCGAAACCGGCAGCCCCTGAATCGCGCGCGTAACTTCGCGCACCTTAAAGGGCGAAATCTTCGCGTATCTGTATATCGATCGAACTTCCATTTATTTTAAACTCGCATTCTGGCGCGCGTCGGCCTGGAGCCGATCACCCACCTTTATTTTTTCTCTCTCAGAATCCATTTCCTGAATGACCGCGCCGCAAATTTTCTGGCGCACATCCACCACTCGCAGTCGCGCGATCGTTTTCTCGTCGCGCACTACGCGCAACGGCATCCCGATTTTCACGCCCTGCTTCTCGCCTAAATTTCCCACGATCAGCGACCATTCGTCCTTCACGCTGATCACGCTGCCGTCCATCAAATCGGGCTGCGCTTCCACCTGGTTCGCTTTCGCGATCATCGCGTTCGTGCTGCGCAACTGCGCTTCCAGTTCCATCCGCGCTTTGGCATCGCCGCCGGTCGAACTCTTGAGCAACTGCAACATCGCTTCGCTCAAGCGCAGCATCTGGTCGCGATATTGCTCGCGCTCCTTTTGCGCCAACTGCAAATCGCTCACTGCCGCGAGAAGTCG
>JALZAX010000109.1 GCA_030948055.1 Verrucomicrobiota bacterium
GAAGCTTACAGTTGTAGCTATCGATCTTTCCGAGCGTGGATTCGGTCGTCTTTGCCAGCATATCTCACAGACCTACGCGCTCGATCAAGCTCGCCAGCCTATCCGCCTGGAGAAAGATTGGTATCGTGCCCGCGGCCGTTACTCTGCCTTTCACAACTGTAACAACTGGGTCGCCAAAGGTCTGCGCTCCGCGGGTTGCCCTATCAATCCCACTATCTGTATTACTCCAAGTCCGCTGTTGCTTCAGGTCCGACAATTCGGACGCGATATCCCGAAGGCGAGAAAAATTCGTCCTTAGTTACTTCGCTAACTCGTAGAGATACTCAACGAACGACATGACCGCACCGTCGTATCCCTGGATCTTCGGGTTCGAAGACTCGATCACGTAATACTCATCCGGTGCATGCGCACCGCTGCCATGACCGAGCCCGAAATGTCCTGACGCGAGCCTCAATGGTTCACCGGTGAAAACGAAACCCGGATACGAACCGGCATTGCGCGGCCACATCACCGGTTCAATCCCCGCTCGTTTCAACACTGCGAGTTGGGCCTGAATCAACGGCGCGCTCGCAGAAGTCTGCGTCGGATCATAACCGCCGCTCATATTTACTTCGATGTCGCCGAAGCCGCGCTTCGCCAGATGCGCTTTGATCGCCGGCACTACGTCATTGGCATGCATTCCCGGAACTAAACGAAAGTCCATTTTAGCTACCGCCTTATGAGGCAGGACTGTCTTACCACCTGGTCCAGTGTAACCACCTACCAGACCTTCGATGTTAGCTGTCGGTTGCGATTCCAACCGCTCGTTAGCTTGTTCCCAGGGTAGATCGCCGATCCAATGCTGTACCTGCAACGACTTCTTCTGTTGTGCTTCGCTGCGCACCTTTGAGGCATCCTCGACCATTTTCTTGTCTTCCGCACTGATCGGTGGCGCCTTCGGATAACCGTCGATTGTGATCTCATTGCCATCGTCCGAGACCATCGTGTTCAGCGCTTTGACCAAATGCCAGGCCGGCGAATCCACCATCGCCTTGAGCGACGAATGAATGTCCTTCCCCGGACCGCGTCCCCATTTCTCGCCGCTCGAAACTAACTCCAGCTCCACCACGCCTTTCGCGCCCAAACTCACGGTCACGATCCCATCGAGATCCTGCATGGACGATGGCATGAACACGCCCACCGTTTTCTTCAACGCCGCTTCCACTTCCGGCTTGTGCACGATCTGTCCGATATGAGGTGAACCAATCTCCTCTTCGCCCTCCGCCACCATCACAAGGTTCACCGGCATCTTTTTGTTCGCGCCCTTGATCGCATGCAACGCCGCGAGAAACGCCGACTCCGGCCCCTTCTGATTCACCGCCCCGCGACCGACGATCGCCTTGCCCAACCCCGGCTTATCCACCAGCGCGGCATCGAGTGGCGGCGACGTCCATTCCTTCGGATCGAACTGCTTCACGTCATACATGAAATAAAGGCCCACCGTCTTGGCCGCGCCCGCATCCAGCGTCGCAAACACGCCCGGCTTCCCATCGGTCTGCACCACCGTCGCCTGCTGAAAGCCCGCATCCCTGGCCAGCTTCGCCATGTATTCCGCACCCTCCGCCGAGTTCAAACTCTCCGCCGCGATCGACGGCAGCTTGATCCAATCCTGCAACCGCTTCACCGCCTCATCATGCCGCTTCGTGACTTCGGCTTTGATGTCGGCGAGATCGTCGGCTCGGGTAAAACTCGTAGCCGTTAGGGTGATAGCGAATGCGACAAGTGCTGTGGCGTATCGAGTGGTCTTCATAAGGTGGTGATCGGATGTTCTTCGTCTAATGCAACTCAAAGATTGAGGAACGTTGTGTCAGTTGGCTAGCGATCAAAGATTTGCGATGTCCTGGACAATCGCGGCCGCTTCAGCAGTGGTTAACCCCGCAGCGCGATTGACGCTCGGTACCGCCATTTCATTTAGAAACTGTGACCTTGCAAGTCGCACTCGCGGCCGGTTCTGCAAAGCGAATGCCTGCGCGCCGGTATGCAAAGCCGCATGGGAAATGATGCATGCTGCCATAGCTCGGGTTACGGAAACATACATCAGTCGCCGGTGCTCAATCACCAAACCTGCTGCCTGGAGGTTGCGAAAGCTTGGTAAGATCCCTTGCTCTAGTGATGGAATGAAGACCGCTTTGCCGTTTAACCCTTTCGCACCGTGCATCGTCAAAATCCGTACGCGTTTTTGAACTGCCGGTGGCTGCGCTCCCGCAGCACCGACTCTCTGATTCACAAGATCCAGTACAGCCTCGCGATCCGTTTCGGAGCCGGACCGCAAGAAAAGGAGCAACTCTTCGAGCGTCATCTGTTGTGGCAATCCACCGGCAAATGCAGTCCATGCGGCGATGAAGGCCTGACTCTCACCGGCGGCCGTGAAGATCTCCTGTGTTAACACATTCTGAATGTCTACAATTCGATTCGCCAGCACGTCCGCGAGTGACCAAGTAGCGATGGCTTGGATAAGCGCACGAAGGTTGTTGATCACGGACCGAGGCTTGCCAGCCAGCCACTGCGGTAACGCTTGGACATAAAACAGCTCACGATAATTCTGTTGATGATCAGAACAAAGATCGCCGATCCGCTTCGCAGTTCCGACGCCAACACCGGAGCAGAGGCCTGCAAGCGTGCGATAAGCTGGGTAGTCATTTGTGTTTTCTTCACGTTCTTCGACAAGCCGAAGAACGGCTAAGACAGCGCGAATAGATTCGTCGTCCGCTAATCCGCCAGCTCCAGGCTCCTCGTAGGGAATACCTAGATTGCCCAACTCCTGCGCTAGTAAGTCGAGTTGAATATGCCGACTGGAAATCAGAATGACGATTTCATCTTCCCGACCGGCCAAGCCTGCATTGATCAGTGCTTGGCAAGAGCTAGCAATCCCTCGCGCTTCACTAACGGCGTCTGGGAATGACCAAACCGCCAGGGTGCCATTCACTGGGGGCACCGCATTTCCATAGAGCGCGATGATGTTCTTCTGTACCCGGTTTGCATTATGCGTTATGAGCTGGATCGCCGGGTTCAAGATAGCCGGACCGCAACGAAAGCAGTCGGTAAGTTGATGGGTAACTGAGCCTGGAAACGTGGCAGGAAAATTGATAATGCCGTTAGGATCAGCATGGCGGAAGGAGTAGATGCTTTGATCATCGTCACCTGCGATGAAAAGCACCGAACCGTTGGCGGAAATCAGCCGGATGAATTCCTGATCGCATGCGTTTAAGTCTTGAAACTCGTCGACAATGAGATGCGCAATAACCGGAAGGTTTTCCTGTTGCAGACCGCCTAACTGCAATGCCGTGACACAATTGTAGATAACTTCGCCAGGCAGTACGCAACTGTAGAGGTTTGTTCGTTGCGCATGGAAAGCGTTGAATCCGAGCCTTTCGGCCTGAGTTATCTGCGCTTGATTCACGAATCCAGGGTTCAATGTTTGCCATTGCGCATCGTGTGCCAAGCGCACTTGAGCCGCTCGACCCGGTGCGCAATGAAGGTCTGATGCAAGTTCCGCATCATAGATGTGACGCTGCTCCCAATCATCGAGCATCACCGGTTCGCTTGGGTATTGGTTGAGCAAATTACCCATTCGCAGAATTCGAAGCGCAAGGGAATGCATCGTAGAGACGCGAACGCCATCGGCATTTAGAGGAGGATTAAGCGACGCACAGTATGACCGTACGCGCGTCCTAAGTTCTTCACACGTTGCGCGAGTGAACGAAACCACATACACCTGACCGGGTACCGCGTTTTGGGCGAGTACGTGCGCGACGCGCTTCTCGATCGTTCTTGACTTTCCAGTGCCCGGTCCAGCGATTAGCCGGATTTGCGGAGCTTGATCTTGTGCGGCGAGAATCTGTTGTTGTTCAGCAGCTGCGCGCTGCGCCGGTGTGATAGGCATGTTGTAAGGTTAGAGCTAGCAGTCGCCGATCATAGAGCCAAGCTCTCCTGCTTTGGCGCATTCACCTCTGAGCTGACTCCGCCGAATTTCTTCACCAGGTCATCCAGCTTCGCGACGTAATAGTCGACGTTTTCGTCGCGGTTTTGCGGGTCGAAGTCGCTGGCTAACCTGGCGGCTTCGTAGGCGGCGACTCTCTTCGGGGTGGCTTTTACATAGTAGCTGATTTGGTCACCGGGTTTGTAATTGCGGCCGCTGGCGATCGCGAGTTCGTAGGCGACGGCGCGGTTGCGGTCGCCGGCGCCGATCTTGGCGCAGCTTTGTCTAACGAGTGCTGGTGCGGCGCTACCTACTTTGCCGCCGTCGGGTCAGGCGGCGCTTCGTTCGCGATGTCCATCACGCAACGCCACTGGCCATCCGCATCGAGGCGCCAGATCGCCACGCCGCGAAGGTGAAGTGTGATTAGCGCACCATTCGGTCCCGGCACTGTCATCTCGTCGGTCCCGGGCATGTAAGCCATCTTGCCGTCCGGAGAGAAAACCACCTTGCTCGACTTCCAGTGGATCTTGAATCCGGGAGTGCTCATACAGTTCGCGACATAGGCGCGGATCGCCGCTTTTCCCGTGACCACGGGCTGTCCAGGCATCATCACCACCGCGTCGTCGCTCCAATATGAAACGATCTTATCGACGTCCTTACCCGCCGTCGCTAGATCGGCCCATTCTGCATCGCGACGCAATAACTCTTGCTCCTCGGCCGTTGCATCAAACGCGGCCGAGACCCGGCCAGAGACTAGCAGACCTAACAAAACAACTACGAGGATCGGTTTCATCCGTCCAGGGTGTTCATGCCGCTACGCGATGTCACGCTCAAACCCGCCGTCGTCGAACTGCCGGGTGCTGACTTAGAGGGCCAGGCTCTCCTGCGTGGGCGCGGAAGCCGCGGCGGTAACTCCGCCAAACTTCTTCACCAGTTCATCCAGCTTCGCGACGTAGTAGTCGACGTTTTCGTCGTGGCGTTGCGGGTAGAAGTCGCTTCGAAGGCGGCGACCTTTTTCGGCGTGGCTTTGATGTAGTAGCTAATTTGCCGCCCGGTTTGTAGGACTCGGCCGCTGGCAATCGCGAGCTCATAGGCGGGCGGCGCGGTTGCGGCCGCTGGCGATCTTCGCACGCTGGCTGCCAGCCGTTAACTTCGATCGAGGAATGCCTAACGAGTCTTCGGCTCGACGACCTTTTGTCTGGAGTCGAGCGACAGATCTTCGAGATGTTGGCGAAGGCCGGAAGTCGGCCAGATGATCTCGATGGCTTTGATTGCCGTAGCATCACCCAGTCCGATCTCTTGCGCGAGGGTCGAGCCTCCGTAGCTGCCGCCGGTCGAAACGGTCGCGTGCAAGGTGCGGTTGCCGTGCGGCGTCTCCACTTCAACGGAGATGCGGGCGCCGATCGCGCTCCGGTTCGTTTTTGTGCCGACGAGTTGCAGGGGGATCCAGTGGTTGGCGTTACCGGGATTAAGGAAGACGGCGCGCGGGAAAACGTCACCGGGAAATTCGCCGCCGAGTACCTGGAAAATGTCGAGGGCGCCGTCTGCATTTAAATCGCCGACTGCGACCGCGCTCCCTTTTTGCAAATGTGCGATACCCGCACTGCTGGAGACATCTTCGAAGTGGACACCGTCGATGTTGTGCAGCAATCGCTTCGGCACGATGGCGCGATAGTCGGCCGCTCCGGTTGAGAGATAGAGGTCGGGCCAGCCGTCGTTGTCGAAATCTCCCGCGACTGCGGCCGTGGCAATGTAGACGCCGTTCAGGTGCGCTTCCGCCGTGACGTTCTTGAAGGGTGCGCGATCGCCATCGGCGTTTTTCGAAAGCCGCGCGCCTTCGTTATGATAAAGCCGCGACAATTCTGCCGTATGCGGCTGACCGAGCATCTCCGCGGCGACCTGGCCGCCCGCGTAGTGGAGCCGATCTTCGAGTAGCCGGTGACGAAAAGATCGAGCCAGCCGTCCTGGTCGTAATCGAAAAACAAGACCGACGAACTTTGCGCAGGTTCGAGTTGGAGCGGCGGCTCGAAGCGGCGGCCGCCTTTCTGATTTGCCGCGTTGTGAAACAACAATGCCGGACCGTAAGGCCGCGCGATGGCGAGATCGGGCCAGCCGTCGTTGTCGTAGTCGCCCCAGGCCGCGCCCTTCACGTAGCCGGTGAAGTCGAGCCCGACGGCGGCGGCCACATCGGTGAAGGTGCCGTCGCCGTTATTGTGGAAAAGTTTGCAGGGCCGCTCGGTCCGCAGCGGCAGTTCCTGATACAGCGGAATGTCGAAACCCGGCACCGCGCTCGATTCGATCCCGACGAAAAGATCGAGCAGACCATCGTTATCGAAATCGCCCCACGCGCCGCATTGCGTCGGCGCGGAAAACATCACGCCCGCTTTTTCCGTGACGTCTTCAAACGTTCCGTCGCCGCGATTGCGCAGGAGCGAGGGCGGTTGATCGGCGAGATCGCCGAGCAATCCCGCGCCGCGCAAGACGAGCGCGTCGAGATGGCCATCGTTATCGAAGTCGGCCTGCAACAAATTCATTCCACCGGTTAGGCCGATGAGTCCGGCCTCTTCGGTGCGATCTTCAAACGTCCCGTCGCCTTTGTTTTGAAAATAGCGTAGCTGATCTCGTTCGGGCTTGAGACCGGATGAGCTGACGAGCAAATCCGGGAAACCGTCGCCGTTGAAATCATCCATCACGCAACCCCCGGCGAGCGCTTGATCGAGCAAACCGAGCGCTGAGGAAGCGTTGGTGAAGCGCGGAAACGCACCTTGCGGCGCAAACTTCTCCGGCGGAATCAGCCAGCGCTCCGGAACTTTCTCCGGATGCTCGCCGAGCGTCATGAAGGCGATGTTGAGCAGCCAGCGCGAGGTGAGATCGCCCGGATTATTTTCGAGGAGCTCGAGATATTCGCGGATGGCCGCGCGCGACCCTTCCTGGTCCTGATGTATCCCCGCCCCTTCGATCGGAAGCAGACACGACTTCGGTCCGTAGGCGTTGCAACAGTTCGCCTGCTCACCCATGCGAAAATAGGAGATGGCAAGATAGCTGCGGATGACCTGCAGAAGATTCGAATCGAAGTCGGCCGGGTGAGCGAGGATCGCGTCCTTCACTTTCTGGAAACCTTCGGCGGCCGCGCGGCTTTCGCCCGCGAGGAGAAGTTCGTAGGCGGCTTTTGCGTCGAGCACCGCCGTGGAATGCACATCGACAGCTTTGTCGATGTGTCGGAGATAACGAGCGAGATGCAGGTCCGGCCGCTGCGCGATCACGCGCCGGTCGTAGTCCTTCCCGATCTTGGCGAGGCGTTCTGCCATGCGACGATTGCTCGCCGGTTGCTCTGCCGCGTGAATAACACCCGCACAAAGCGCGAGCGCGGCAAGCGTTGCGCCTAACGAACGGTCCACGCCGCTACGGTTGCACCGTGAACCCGAACATCATGGAGTGGTCTTCATGTTCGAGCTTGTGACAATGCGAGACGTATCCGCCGACGTTGTCGGTAAAGGTGCCGATGACGCGGAGTTTGCCCCAGGCCGGAACCAAAAACACATCCTTCCATCCGTCATCGCCGGGCGAAGGTTTAGTGCCGTTGATGTCGAGAATCTGCCATTCGATGTCGTGGATGTGCATCGGATGCGACTCACCGGAGCGGTTCTCGAAAGTCCAGACTTCGGTTGCATTCAACCGCGGGTTCGCGTCGATCCGCGCCGGATCGTAGAGCTTCTTGTTGATCGTCCAAAGGTTGCGACCGTTCTGGTA
>JALZAX010000110.1 GCA_030948055.1 Verrucomicrobiota bacterium
GCCGAAAGTTGGCCGATTGCGGGAACGAATCACGGCGCAACCGGAAGCGATCGCGGCGACGTTATTCGAGAGCATGTATGGAAAAGAAAAGTAAGCCGGGCACATGTGCGCTGGTCGGCGCCGGCCCGGGCGATCTTGGTTTGGTAACGTTGCGCGCGAAGGAGCTGATCGAGCAGGCGGACGTGATCGTTTACGATTATCTTTGCAACGCGGAGATGTTGAAGTGGGCCCGCCCAGAGGCGGAAATCATCTTCGCGGGAAAAAAGGCGGGGCAGCACACCTTGTCCCAAGATGAAATCAACGCGCTGCTTTTGCAGAAGGGGGGCGCGGGGAAACAAGTCGTTAGGCTAAAGGGCGGCGATCCGTTTTTGTTTGGGCGCGGCGGTGAAGAAGCGCTCGCCTTGGCTGAGGCGAAGATTCCTTTCGAGATTGTTCCGGGTGTGAGCTCCGCGATTGCGGCGCCGGCCTATGCGGGAATTCCGGTTACCCACCGCGGCAACAATTCGCACGTCACGCTTTTCACTGGTCATGAGGATCCAGCGAAAGAGGAGAGCGCTATCGATTTCGAGGCGTTGGCGAAACTTGGCGGAACGCAGGTGATGTTAATGGGCGTCGAGCGCATTGAGGCCATCACGCAGGTAATGTTGTCGCGTGGTATGCGCGCGGATTTGCCGGTGGCGCTGGTTCGATGGGGCACGACCGGACAACAACAGACGTTGGTCGGCGAATTGCAGAACATCGCGCAGCGCGTTAAGGAAAATAACTTCGAGGCGCCGGCCGTGGCGATTTTCGGAGAAGTCGTCAGGCTGCGCGAGAAACTAAATTGGTTCGAGAATCGCTCGCTATCGGGAAAGCGGATCGTGGTTACGCGGACGCGCGCGCAGGCGGGTGAGCTGAGTACGCGCCTGCACTCGTTAGGCGCGGATGTCCTGGAATTGCCGACGATTCGGATCGAGCCGCCGACGGACCTGCGCGCTTTCGCCGAGCTGGTGCAGGACGCTCACGGCTACGACTGGATCGTCTTCACCAGCGCGAACGGCGTGAACGCGTTCTTCGAGATGTTCTACAAGCTCTACGATGACGCGCGGGAAATTGGCGGAACAAAAATAGCCGCCATCGGTCCAGCGACGGCGCAGCGTTTGAAGGAATACCATCTGCACATCGATTTACAGCCGGAAGAGTTTGTGGCCGAGGGATTAGTGCGGGAGTTCAAAAAGATCGGCGGCGTGGAAAACCTCCGCATTCTGATCGCTCGCGCAGAGAAGGCGCGCGATGTGCTACCGAGGGAACTCTCAGCGTTAGGAGCAATTGTGGACGAAGGTTTCGCTTACCGGACTGTGGCCGAAACGCGCGACGATAACGGCGCGCGCCGTCGTCTATTGGAGGAAGGGGCGGACCTGATCACCTTTACCAGCTCATCGACGGTGGAGAATTATCTCGCGCTCGGTCTGCCCTGGCCGGAGCGTATGCAGATCGCGAGCATCGGGCCGATCACTTCGAAAACCGCGCGCGAGCATGGTTTGAAGGTGGATGTGGAAGCGAAACGCCACGATGTCCCCGGTTTGGTAGACGCAATCCAGAAGTTCTACGCCCGGAAGGATTGACGATGCCGGCCGATCCAGAACTGACTTTGGCAGACGAATTCGCATCCACGATGCAACAACTCGTGGCCGAAGCAGAAAGAAAAGGCAGTCCACGCGAAAGCGGTGCGTCGTCGTATGCTAACGCTCCGGACAATGGCCTGGGTCACCTGGCCGAACGCATCAGTAGTCTCGAAAAGATTCTCGCCCTGGTGGCGAAAAAAGTTTCCTCTCCTGCGCCGACGGAGGCCGCCGGAGCGGTCGTCGGGCAATTGCAACGGATGGAAGAGCAGATAGCGCAGCTTTGCCAGACGGAGAGTGTGAATCACCGTCTCTTCAATTCGCTACACCAAGAGCTGAAAAGTTACCGCGACAATTTCCTGCGCGAGTCGTTGCAGAAGCCTTTTATCCGCGATCTCGTTATGCTCTTTGACGACCTCAGTAACCTCGCCGCGCAAATGGAAAACGCGGCCGGTTCCTCGAAAAAAGCGAACGCCGTGGAGCACTGGTCCACCAATTTGCAGAATGCCGTCCAGGCGTTGCTGGAAGTTTTGCATCGCATGGATGTGAACCCGATCGAGGCCACGGAATTTGTCGATCGCGGAATGCATCGGGTCGTTAGTTATGAGCCGGCGGAGTCTGTCGAAGATGACGGCCGCATCGTTTTGCGTCTAAAGCGCGGCTTTATCTGGCGCGACCAAGTTTTGCGGCCGGAAGAAGTGGTGGCGAAACGCTTCGGTTAAACGCTCCACGGCCGCGATCCGCGCGAGAGAATTCCGGGGAAATTCCCTCCGTTCTCCGGCACGAAAACTGCGACTAGGGAGGGACGGGATTGCCGTGGTGGCGCCCGAACGGAAACCATCATGTCTCAACGCAAAGCTATCGGTATCGATCTCGGCACGACTTTCTCGGCCGTGGCACACATCGACCAATACGGAAAGCCGCAGATCGTGCCCAACTCGGAAAGCGAGCGCATTACGCCATCGGTGATCTTGTTCGAAGGTACGAATGCTGTGGTCGGTACGCTGGCGAAAAACCATTCTGTGGCCGAGCCCGAACGCATCGTCGATTTCATCAAACGCGAGATGGGGAAATCGAAGGAACATTTTCACCGCGAGTTCGACGGCAAAGTCTATTCGGCGGAAGAATTGTCCGCGCTGATTTTGCGCAAGCTCAAGAACGACGCCGAAAAATATTTGAAACAACCCGTGACGGACGCGGTCATTACCGTGCCGGCATATTTCAATGACGCGGAACGCACCGCCACAATCACCGCGGGCAAGCTCGCCGGTCTAAACATTCTCCAGATTATCAACGAACCGACGGCCGCGGCCGTGGCCTACGGCCTCGATAAGCTCGATGAAAACCAAACGGTTTTCGTTTTCGATCTCGGCGGCGGTACTTTCGACGTCACGATCATGCGCATCGAAGGCCACGAGATTCGCATGCTGGCGACGAATGGCGATCACCGCCTCGGCGGTAAAGATTGGGACGATGTCATCGTTAATCACGTCGCGGAAGAATTCGATCGGGAGCACGGCGAAAATCCGTTGCTCGATCTGCAAAGTTATCAGGACCTGCAGAGCCGCGCGCTTGCCGCGAAGATTCAGCTTTCCAGCCGGAAACGCACCGCCATCGTCCACAGCTTCAACGGCAAGAGCGTGAAAGTAGAAATGACTCGCGAACAATTCGAAGAGAAGACGCGCCACCTGATCGAGAAATGCAAAACCATCTGCGAGCTCGTCATGCAGGAAGCGAAAATAGAGTGGAGCAAAATCGACAAAGTCCTGCTCGTCGGCGGCATGACCCGCATGCCGATGGTGCGCGAGCTGATCGCCAAGGTTTCGCCTGTTCCTTTGATCGATGATGTAAATCCCGACGAAGCAGTCGCGATCGGTGCGGCGATTCAAGCCGTCCTGATCATGTTGCAAGAGGAGAAAGACTCCGGCAAAAAAATTCTTCCAGACGACACTCGCGAGCAATTTTCTTCACGCGAGGGCGGACTGATGCAGGTGACCCACATCACTTCGCACACACTCGGGGTCGTGCTTTGGGACGACGGACAGCACAACGAATACGTCTTCCCCATGATCAATAAAATGAGTCCGATTCCCGCGACGGCCAAAAATTTCTTCGGCACGGCCAACGCCAACATGCCGCGCGCCATCGTGCGCATCGTCGAGGGCGAGAGTTCGCTCCCGGGAGAATGCACGGACCTCGGCACTTGCGACGTGGAACTGCCGCCGTTCTTGCCGAAAGGTTCGCCGGTCGAGCTGCGTTACGAATACAATCTCAATCAGGTCCTCGAAGTGTCCGTGCACGCGGCGGGCAACGAGAAGAAAGTTTCGATCGCGCGTAAAACCGGTTTGGCACCGGAGGAGATCGAGAAAGCGAAAGCCGGCCTCGCAGCTCTTAACGTCACTTAATCATGGTGGCGGTGAATGCGCATTTACCGCAGCCGCTTCCCGACGATCCGAACAAGTGGGACGGCTGGACGAAGTATAAGTCGCCAAATTTTTACGAGCGGCTGTGTCTGGATCCGAAAGAGAATCCGACCAACGAGCTGATCGAAACGCACTGCCGCGAGCTGTTGCGTTGGTGGCAAAAAAAGTTGCCCCTAAAAAATCAGCCGAGCAATCCGCTCACCCAATTATTGCGGCCGGGTCTGGATGAATCGTCGCGTTATCTAACGCAAGCGCGCGTCGAATTGCTCGACCCGCAACGCCGTCGCGCGATGGATAACCAGCTGGCCGCGCAGGAACGCGAGAACGCTATCTCGGAGTTTCACAAGTTTCTCACCTTTGCTTTGGCGGATGGAACTCTGACTCCGGAAGGGGAAAAGAATTTGCTTCGCTTCGGTCACGAACATCAACTCACCGAGGAAGAGATGCAGAGTTATATCGAAGCGGAACTGAAGCAGAGCGGCGCGAAGCGCGCCGTCGTCGAACAGATTGCCCCGCCGCTTCCGGCCGCGTCCGCCAACGGGAAACATCCCCGCCGTCGTGCGCTGCCGCCGAAAGAAGAATTCATGCGCATGTTGCGCTTAAGCGCGCTCGATAGCGACGGCATGTCTGACGAAACCCGCGACACCTTTGTAAACATGGCGGAAAATCTTGGTCTCGAAGCGGGCGACGCGGAAGACTTGATCGACGATTATCTGGATGAAGCTGATGGCCTGGCGAATGCGCCGCTTGCTGCCGCGCCGGCTCCGCGCATTGCACAACCGGTTGCGCCTGCGGCTGCGCCCGCCGTTCCCACGAACGAGAACAAAAATTCGGAAGAGGAAACGCGAGTATACGACCCGGTGGCGGAACGCGCGCGCTACACGGCTTTCGTGAACTCGTTAGGCGGCGCCCTGCTCTTCATTCCATCGGGCGAATTTCTCATGGGCAGCGAAGCACCGGAAGCCGCGCCTAACGAGAGGCCGCTAACGAAAGTCGCACTCGATCGGTTTTATGTTTGCAAGCATCCGGTGACCAACGCGCAATACGAAATGTTCGATCCCTCGCACAATCGCAAACGGGCGGCCGGAGCGGGCGATCTGCATCCGGTTGTTTACGTGAGCAGTTTGGAAGCGATCAAATTTTGCCAGTGGCTTTCTTCACGTGACCGAAAAAAATATCGTCTGCCCACGGAAGCAGAATGGGAATACGCGGCGCGGGGAATCGACGGCCGAAAATATCCGTGGGGTGATTATGAAGGCCGCGGCGATTTAGGAAATTTCGCGGACAAAAATACTGTCTTCGCCTGGAGCGATCGCGAGATCGATGACGGCTTCGCCGAAAGTTCGCCGGTAGGTTCGTTTCCTTTGGGCGCGAGTCCGTTTGGGATCGAAGACATGGCAGGGAATGTCTGGGAATGGTGCGCCGATTTCTTCGAAGCATATCGCGGCACAAACAAGTCGAATCCACGCGGCGGCGCTCCCGGCGGACAAAAACGTGTCTATCGCGGCGGCAGTTGGAAATCTCGCTTCAACAGCATGCGCGCGACCACGCGCGGCTCGAATTTGCCGAACTATTCCTGCAACGACCTCGGCTTTCGCATCGTCTGCGAATGTGAGTAGAAGCTTGCGCTAAACTGCGCGGACGCAGAATCTCTCCGCGTTCACGCATGTCTTCGATTGACGCGACGGCCCACGAATACAAACACGTCGACGACTATCTCGCCGTCGGCCAAGAAGCTGGCGCATCGGACATTCATCTGGGAGTAAACGCGCCGCCGCTCTGGCGCATGCAAGGTGTGCTGCAACCGATCTGGCCGGAGGCCGCGCGCCTAACGAGCGATGAAACCGCCGCGCTCGCCGAAGCTTTTCTTCCCGATATCCAAAAGGAACATCTGCGCGATCGCGGCGATGCCGATTTTGCTTACGCCAATGAATTCGGCCGCTTTCGCACCAGTGTCGTTAGGCAACGGCTGGGGACAGATTTGGTTTTTCGCATCATCAACACCCAGGTGAAGACGATGGATGAACTCGGGTTGCCCGAGCATCTGAAACTACTCACGCGCTATCACAACGGATTGATTCTCGTCACGGGCTCCGTCGGCAGCGGTAAATCCACCACGCTGGCCGCGCTCGTCGAGCAGGTGAACATGGAAAGGCGCGAGCACATCATCACGCTGGAAGATCCGATCGAATACGTCTTCGAACCGAAGGGTTGTCACATCACGCAACGAGAAGTACACACCCACACCATTTCGTTCGGCGCCGCCTTGCGCGGCGCACTGCGCGAAGATCCCGACGTCATCATGATCGGTGAAATGCGCGACCTGGAAACGATTTCACTCGCCATCACCGCGTCGGAAACGGGTCACCTCGTTCTGGGGACGCTGCACACTGGCAATGCATCACGAACACTGGATCGATTGCTCGACGTTTTCCCCGTCGATCAACAGGAACAAATCCGCATCATGGTGAGCGAATCACTGCGCGGCATCATCAGCCAGCAATTGATTCCGCGCCTGGATGGAACCGGTCGCGCGCTCGCTTTGGAAACGCTGACCAACACACCTGCAGTCGCTAATGTTATTCGCGAAGCGAAAACATTCATGCTGCCCGGAATCATCCAGACCGGGCGCAAACAAGGGATGCAATTGATGGATGACGCGCTCATCGATCTTTTCGATCGCGGCGTCATCAGCGGCGAAGAAGCTTACGCGCGCGCCGAGCAAAAACAGATGATGCGCGAACACGTCGAAAGGTGAAGCTCCAAATCCCAGGCTCCAAGTTCCAAAGAAATCCCAAATCCCAAGCACCAAAGAGATGCCGCAACGCTTTGGGATTTGGAACCTGGAACTTCTTTGGAGCTTGGGATTTGGAGCTTGGGATTTTCTGAAATGGCTTACATCGATCAATTTTTCGAGCTGGTCGTGGCGCAAGGCGCCTCGGATTTACACATCGGCGAAGGGCAGCCGCCGAAGATTCGCAAGCATGGGGACGTCGCGCCGATCCGTGATGAACCGGTCACCCGCGAAGAAGCCATTTCGATGCTGAGTGAAATCGCCGGCGATCATAATTGGCAGCTCTTCGAAGAACGCGGCGATTTGGATTTCGCCTACGAAATGGACGCGCACTCGCGTTTCCGCTGCAATTATCTCAAGCAGGCGAACGGCTACGGCGCGGTCTTTCGTTTGATTCCGACAAAGATCGCCTCGCTGGAAGAGCTGGGCATTCCGACGGTCGTGAAAGAATTTGGACATTTACGGGGCGGGCTGGTACTCGTGACCGGGCCGACCGGTTCGGGAAAATCGACGACGCTGGCGGCGCTGATCGACTACATCAATCAGAACTTTCAGCGGCACATCGTCACGATCGAAGAGCCGATCGAGTTCGTGCATGACAATAAATTCAGCATCATCACGCAACGCGAAGTGCCGATTAACACGGAATCATTTCCGGCGGGATTGAAGGCGGCCCTGCGAGAAGACGCCGACATCGTGCTCGTCGGCGAAATGCGCGACCTCGAAACAATTTCGCTCGCGCTGACCGCGGCGGAAACCGGCCTGCTGGTTTTCGGCACCCTGCACACGAACAACGCGCGCAAGACCGTCGATCGCATGGTCGATGTTTTCCCAGCGAACAAACAGGCGCAGGCGCGCACGATGTTGGCGAATTCGTTGCGCGGAGTTC
>JALZAX010000111.1:0-4875 GCA_030948055.1 Verrucomicrobiota bacterium
GGAGCGCGTTAACAAATTTCGCGTTCTGCGCCTGCTGGCGCGCGCGCAAAAACGACGGCAACGCGATCAGTGCCAGCAGAGCAATGATCGCGACCACAATCATGATTTCGACGAGCGTGAAGCCCGCGTTTCGGCGCATAAAGACACGCTTGATGCATCACGAAGCATGCCACAAAATCGACGGCAATAACGTTGCTTTGCCACTGCTATCCCCGCAGACTCGTTGGCAAAGGAGAAAATTCGTGAGCTTCATTATTCGTCAGAAGACGTTCTTTTTATCGTGCGTTTTTTTGCTGCTGTTTTGGTCGGGTACTGTCTCGGGCGCGACTATCACGTGGACGGGTTCGGGCAGCACCAATCATTGGTCGGACGCGGGTAACTGGACGCCCGCCGTGCCTTCCAATGGCGACGCGCTTTTCTTCGCGACGAGTTCGCAAACGTCCATTCTCGGCGATTTCAGCTTGGGCTCCACGAGCAATCCGCAGCCGGCGCTGACTTTGCCAACGATCGCGTTTTCCGCCGGGGCGCCGTCCTACACGATCGAGCTCTATTCGAATGTAAGCGGCGGTTCTGTTTACAACGCGAACCTCGCTCTGACCGGTGCCGGTACCAGCAATTCCTCGGGTCAAACGCAGACCTTCCTGCTCGATGCGGGCACGGTCGGCAACAACGCGCCGTCTGCGCCTCCGAGCACGATGACTTTCGGCAACAGCGCTTCCGCCGGGGGCATCACCTACACACTCAAAGGCGGTGAGAGCTTCCCGATCAGTCCCGGCATCGGACTACTTCGGTCGGAGGCCGCCGCGATTTTCTTCAATAACACCGCGTCTGCGGCTGATGGGAATTTTGTCGTGAACGGTGGTGCGGGCAACGGCGGACGCTGGGCGCGCGTGGAGTTTCACGACGCTTCCGGCGCGAGCACGGCGACCTTCACGAATGGCGCAGGCCGTCTCGGCGCGAACTTTCAAAATCAATCTCCGCCGCAGGTGGACGGCTTTGGCGGACAAACAAATTTTTACAACAACTCGATCGCAGCCACCGCGCATTTTACCAACCAGGGAGAGACAGCTACCGGCGGGAACGGCGGCGGAACGCAGTTCTTCGATAGTGCGAATGCCGACCATGGTGTCTTCACCAACAATGCCAGCTCTTCGGGATCTGACGGCGGCACTGGCGGCTTCACCGGCTTCGCGGGCACGGCCAGCGCAGGTTTTGGCGTTTTCAACAATCAGCCCGGGCAGGGTGCGTTCGGGCGCGGACAGACCGGCTTTTTCGGCAGCTCCACCGCCGGGAACGGCACGTTTCAAAACGTCGGCGGTCCCGATAGCTACGGTTCGGGCGGCGTAACGTTTTTCCGAGATACCGCTACCGCCGGCAACGGCACCTTCAATAATTACGGTACCGGCCAGCTCTCCGCTGCGGGCGGTCAGACTCTCTTCTTCGATAACTCGAATGCCGGCTCGGGAATTTTTACCAACGTGGGCGACGTGTACGGTCCGCCCGGAACGATTGAGTTCAGCGGCAGCGCCAGCGCGGCGAACGGAACTTTTTATGTCACGGTCACGAATCGCGGCGGCTTCCTGAATTTTCGAAGCAATGCCACCGCCGGCCAGGGACGCTTCTTCACCAACGGAGCCGGGGGCAACCTTGCCTTTTACAACAACAGCACGGCAGCGAATGGAATCTTTGTTCTCTCAAGCAACAGCGCCAGCGGCGCATTCCTTCAATTCTTCGGTAACAGCACGGCGGGTAACGCGACCTTCGACATCGGCACTGGCTCGAATCTCCAATTCTATGAAACGTCCACCGCGGCGCAGGCCAACATCACGGTGCGCGGTTTCGGCGCCGGGCCGGGTGGTGGTAACGGCTCCCTCTACGTCCTCCCGACAGCTACGCTCGGCAGCGCCATCGTCAATCTCGAAGGTGCGACTGCTTCCTCCGGAAGCCTTAACGTTGGCGGTGCGGGTGGCTCGATCAGCGGCACCGCCGCCGATGCCGTGATCAACGTCAAGGGCGGCACGGGAACGAACAGCTCTGGGGCAGCGCTCGATTTCGGCGCGGGCTCGAGCGCGGGCAATGCCACCATCACGGTCAACGGCGGGAGTAATGGCGGCAGCGGCGCATTCATGTATCTCGGGAGTTACTACGGCCTCGCTTACGGAGGCACGTCACGCATCATCGTCAACGCCGGCGGCACATTCGTGGTCAGCCGTAACGCGCCCGGCGGCAACCCTGATCCCGCCGGCACATCATTCGGGTCCATCGAAGGCGCGGGGACTTTCATCCTCGGCAACACTCTCCTCGTTACCGGCAGCCGAAATACCGATACGCTTGTCTCCGGCGTTATCACTGATGGCGGCCCAAGTTTCAGCGCGGGCGGAATGTTGACCAAGGTCGGCCTGGGCACGCTGACCCTCAGTGGCAACAACAGTTACACCGGCCTAACGAATGTTAACGCCGGAAAGCTCTTGGTGAACGGTTCCATTCCTGGTCCCGCGCACGTCGCCAGCGGAGCCACCCTCGGCGGCAGCGGGAGCATCGGCGGAGCCGTCACGGTTGATGCCGGCGGCATACTTTCGCCTGGCAACAGTCCCGGTGCCATCAGCGTCGGTTCGCTCGCGCTAGCGGCGAACGCGAACCTGTTGATCGAGATCGGCGGGACGACGCCTGGCGCAGGCGACGTGATCCTCGGCGGCACCCTGACTATTCGCCTAACGAATGGTTTCATACCCGCACCCGGGAATAACTTCATCATCATCAGCTCGGGCGGCACACTCAGCGGCTCCTTCAGCAATGTCGCCAACGGCACGCGCCTGCACAATACCGACGGTAGCGGCTCCTTCATTGTCACTTCCAACGGGAACAGCATCGCTCTCTCCTCCTACAACTCTCCGCCGGCGACTTTTACCGATTGGCAGAACTCCCACTTCACTCCGCAGCAACTGAACGATCCGTCGATCAGCGGCGCAAACGCCGATCCCGATCACGATGGCTTATCGAACCTGCTCGAGTATGCCTTTAATACCGATCCGCAAAACGCCGGTTCTGCTAATCGGCCGGTAGCCGCGATCGACGCCAGTTACTTCTCGATCATCTATACCAAGGTTCTTGGCGCGAGCGGTCTCGTTTACGATGTCGAGCAATCCACGACTCTCGGGCAATGGGCCAGCGTCACACCAGCGAATCAAATCCTCAGCGACAACGGCTTCGTGCAAGTCATCAAAGCGCAGGTGCCCCGCAGCAATGGAGGCGGCAAGTTGTTCCTGCGCCTTCGCGTCACACAGCAGTGATCAGTGATACGGGTGCACTAGCTCTCCTTATTTCACGCGAACGTTCTTGCGCAGGAAGGTCGGCACGTCGAGGTCCTGACCTTCGACAATCGTGGGCTCGCTTTTTTCGAAACGTCCACGCGTGACCGATTCGAACTGCATCATTTCCTGCTTGGCATGCACAATTTTTTCGACCGGTTTCGCTTCTTTTATTGAGGCCTCTTTAATTAAGGCGGGTTTCTTTTTCGGCAGGATGACGCGCGGCTGCACCGGCTGTGGTTCGAGCTCGGGCATTACGTCAACCGCCGGCGGCGGCGCGACTTCGATTGGCGCCGGTTCCACTTCGTCTTTCGTAAAATCGGAAATCAAATCCTCTTGAGGCAGGACCGCTTCGATCGTCTGCAATGACCGCTCTTCCCGTGGCGGTTCTTCCGCGATCGGTTCTTCGATCACCGGCGGAGGCTCAGGCGCTTGAATTACCTGTTTAATAACTTTCGGCGGTGGAGGCGGCGATGCCGCGAAATTTTCAAAGAGCGGTTTTTGGACGGCTTCCTCTTCGCCGCCTAACGAGCTGATGATTGTGACCGCGAGACGATTTCCCATTCGTCCGTCCACGGAAGTTCCAAACAAAATCTGCGTTTGATCGCCGATGTGCCGATTGAGTTCGTGCATCAGGATTTCGATTTCAGAGAGCGTGACGCCTGGACCACCGGCGATTTGCACGAGCACATTGCTCGCTTCGGCGAGGAGACGACCGCGATCCATCAGCGGACTCTTCAACGCGGCCGTGAGCGCGTCATGTGCGCGATTATCGGAATCGGCTTCGCCGTAACCAAACAAACAACGACCGCTCGGATTATTGAGCGCAGCGAGCAGATCATCGAAACCGATACGGATCAGTCCCGGCCGTTGAATGAGACTGATGATGGAACGCACACTTTGGCTGATCGTCGCATCCGCGGCCGCGAACGCCTGATGAATCCCCGCTTTCGGCGCGACGAAATCGCCTAACCGATCGTTGTCGAAACAAATGACGGCATTACAACTCTGTTGCAATCGCGCCAGCGCCTCCTTTGCCTGCGCCGTGCGTCGCTTGCCTTCGAAACTAAAGGGCATAGTCGCCAGAGCGATTACCAATGCGCCGGATTCGCGCGCGAGCTCAGCAATCATCGGCGCCGCGCCCGAACCTGTTCCGCCACCAAGTCCCGCGCAGATGAAAATCAAACGCGCCTCGCCTAACGAGTGGCGAATTTCGTCGGCTGCTTCCGTGGCCGCGCCATAACCAAGCTCTGGATCGCCGCCCGTCCCGAGTCCGCGCGTCACGCTGCGGCCGAGCTGCACTTTTGTCGCGGCCACGGAGCTGGCGAGCGATTGCACATCAGTGTTCGCCGCGACGAGATCGGCTTTGTCCAAACCATCGAGGACCACGCGATCGAGTGAATTAGAGCCGGCGCCGCCGACTCCGATGACCTTGATGGGAATGATGTCTTCTTCACGTTCGGGGAGGCTGTAGTTACGGCTGAGTTGAATCATGTGAGGTCTTTCTGTTTGCGGAAATTGGTTAGCGCGCGCCGTTGAAAATTTTTCCAAAAAGGCGACCGAAGGC
>JALZAX010000111.1:4885-7648 GCA_030948055.1 Verrucomicrobiota bacterium
GCCGTGCGCGGACGGCGATCGACTTGCACCGCTTGGGCATACTTGATCAGGCCAATCGCGGCGGAGAATTGAGGGTTCTCAAAAGCACTCGTTAGGCCGGACATGGTTTGCGCATGCGAGACGCGCGCCGGGAGTTCGAAAATTTCCTCGGCCAGATGGTCGATACCTTTGAGGTGGCTGCATCCGCCAGTAATGAAAATTCCCTCGCTGATGTAGTTAATGAAGGGTTCTTCCTCGAGCTTGCGCTTGAGCAACTCGAACGTTTCGCGCAGTCGCAGATGAATGATGGTGTTGAGCGTCTCCCGCTCGATTTCCTTGCCAGCGAAACCGGAATCGTCTTTGAGCAAGATCGTTTCACCAGGAAGCGAATTGCCCAGCGTAACCGCGCCTTCGCTGAGTTTTAATTTTTCCGCGCGTGTCATCGGAATGCGCAAACCCATCGAGATGTCGTTGGTGATGTGATCGCCCCCGACCGCGAGACAACCGCTCTGCTTCACTGCGCCATCGACATACAGAATGTAATCGGTCGTGCCGCCGCCGATATCGATGACGAGGGCACCGAGGTTCTTCTGGTTAGGCGTGAGCACAACCTGCGCGGAGGCGAGCGCGTTGAAGACGACGTCTTCCACATCGAGCGGCAATTCTTTCACGCAACGAATCGTGTTTTGAATCCGCGTGCGCACGCCGTGGATAATGTGGAAATCCGCTTCAAGCCGTTCGCCCAACATGCCGATCGGATTGAGCACGCCGTCCTGTCCATCGACGTGGTAGTGCTGAATGATCGAATGTAGGAAAGCGTTCTGCGAAGGAATGCTCACCTCGCGCGCGTTCAGTTTCACATCCTCGATGTCCTGCTCGTCGATCTCATCGCGCTCTTCGGGCAACGTGACCAATCCGCGATTATTGAAACTCATGATGTGCGCGCCGCTTACGCCGACATAGACGCTGCGAATCATGACGTCGCTGTTCGTCTCCGCATCGACGACCGCTTCGTGCACGCATTTCATAGCGGTCTCGAAGTCGACGATTTCGCCTTTGCGTACGCCTCGCGATGGAGCCTGTCCGACGCCGAGAATTTTGATCGTCCCGTCGGGCCGGCCTTCGCCCACGACCACGCAAATCTTGGAGGTGCCTATCTCCAATCCCACCATCAAATCACTGCTCGCCATTTTTTCTCAGTTCTTCCTTCCACGTTCCACCGGCGTCGCTTTTTTAGTTTTCTCCGGCGCGTTTGTTTTTGGTTTCACACCGGGATTAGCCGGCATCGCTTTCAAAATTTTTGGGTCCTCCCCTTCGGGCGCGACCGTGTCGTTGATCACGTCCGAGGGTAACTTTGTGAAGGTCACGGGAATGTTTCGCTGCACCAGCAGGTTCACGGTTTGGATTTCCCGTCGTGAATCGTCCGACCAATCGAGAAATTTTTCGAGACGCTCCAGCTGTTTGTCGAGGTCGTTGAAACCAAACGTCACCCGCGTATGCGTTTTATCGGTCACGATCAGGCAATAGCCTTTCGAAAGATCGATCAGGCGAATTTGAAAACGTGATTGCATGAAGCCGCGCGTGCTCAGGCGCAACAGTTCGAGCGCGGCTTTTGTTTCGTAGGATTCGATGGTCTTGCCCGGCTCGAGCGCTTCGCTCGTGCAACCTGCGATCACCGGCAAACCTAGATACTCCGGCAGCAATTTTTTCTCTTTCATCAAAATGCCGCGCGCGTCGATCAGAAAGGCCGCGTCGGAGGCAAACGGATCCACCACATCTTTGTCCGACGTGATCCATGCGATGGGTTTGCGTTCGACGATCTGGATGTCGATTTCACCCGGCATGTTGCGCACCACCTGGGCTTCGTCCACCTGCGGGAGCTGCTGCAGTTGGTCCCGCGCATGAGCAAGATTTACCGAGAAAATATTTTCTCCTTCCCGCAGCCCGACGGTGCGTAGGACTTGTTCGCGCTGCAACGTTCCATCCGTGCGCACTTCGATTTTGCTCAGGCGATAATCGGGATTTTCGAAAAAGATCCGCCGCATGCCGTAGCGAACCCCAAAGACCGCGCCCCAAAGAATTGCCGCACTGAGAAGAATTTTCGAAGCGGTGACGACAATGCGTTTGTTGCGATGGCGTGTCGCTTTGTGCGAACGCACTTTCACATCGAGCAGGTGCTGTTGTCGCCGCTGCTTGGAATTCGAGCCGCGCTGATTGCGCACGCGCGGTTGACCTTTCGTTAGGCTGCGCATTTAGTCGGCGCACCTCCTGCGCGTCCGCGAAAGCTCGATGATTCGCGCGCAAAGTTGCGGATAACTGATTCCGGCCACCCCGGCTGCTTCCGGCAACAAACTCGCTTCTGTCATACCCGGTATGGTGTTGATCTCGAGCACGCTCGGTTCGCCATTTTCCGGCAGCATCACATCGACGCGCGAGTAAACGCACAGGCCTAACGAGCGGTGCGCGCGCAGCGCTAATTCCTGAATATTTTTTGTCTGCTCGTTAGGCAAATTCGCCGGGCAGACATGCTGCGCCCCGCCGCCCGCGCTCGGATTCAGGAACGGATACTTATTTTTGAAATCGTAGAAACCATCCTTTGGAATGATTTCGATGATTGGCAGCGCTTGTTCGCCGAGCACGCCGACCGTCAATTCACGCCCAGGAACAAATTTTTCGACCAGCAAACGCTCGTCGTATTCCGCTGCGTCCTGCAGTGCTTTCGCGACTTCGTTTTCTTTTTTGACAATGTAAATCCCGACCGTCGAGCCCTGCTTCGGCGCTTTG
>JALZAX010000112.1 GCA_030948055.1 Verrucomicrobiota bacterium
GCGTGTCCATGATTACCTGCGCCTTGCCGCGGTCACGCCGGAGTTCCTCAAAATCGTGTGCTTTCGTTTTCAATTCACGCGCACGCTCTTCCAACAAACTATTCAACGCGGTCAGCCGATCTTTTTGATCGTTCATGACCACTTGCGCGCGTTCGGCATGTCCGCGCAAATCCGCCACCTGCCGCGCTAATTCCTCCACTGTTTCCTGCGCTTGCCGCTGCCCGGCCACCACAGTGTCGAGCCACACTTGTCGCAGCTGCAGTGCGGAATTTTCCCGCCGCAGCCGAGCGGCGCATCCTTCCGCATCGATGCGCGCACCGATCATGGCGTAGGCGCGTTCGATGTTCTTGCTCTCGTTAGGCAAATGGAACTGCCGGGAAAAATCATCCTCGCGCAAAATTGCGCCCAGGCCGATACCGCTTGAAAATTCGATTGCCTTGCGGCCCTGCGCGATCGCGTCCCACACCGGCCGCAGCGAATCGATTCGCTCCAGGTTCAAGCCATGAAACAGAATCGTCGCGTCCGGCGCGAGCTTGGGCCGCCACGCTTCCCATTCCTTTTGCGCGATCTCGCCGCGGTCACAGGCCTCGATCAATAAAATATCGACGCTGCCGTCCGTTTCTTCCGCCGCCATTTGCCAGGCCGCGCCGGTGCGCAGAACACTAATATCAGGATAAAATTCTTCCGCATCCGCCATGGCTTTTTGCCACTCTTCGTCATCGGCTGCATTTTCGCGTCGCACCGTTAGACATTGGCACGCGAGCTGACATTCGCGCACCGCCTGGCACCAGGTAAAATGAATTTGCCCGTCAGAAAAACCGAGCGTCACGATCCGTCGCGGCTTCTGGGTCGCGACCAAATCGTAAAAAAACGCGAGATGAAACCGCGACACTTCGCCGGAATAAAATTTCGGCTGGAAAGCAACGCTTGGCAGTTGAGAGAGCATGGGAACTCGCGTTCCCACTAGTCACCGCCGCTCGCGCTCGAATCAAGCACAGCGCGGAAATAAAACGTTCCGCGAAAAACGTCGCAGAAAATGCTGTCGCACCTGCAAAATGGACGAGCGACTATCCACCGAATCGCGCCCACGAATGCACCAAAGTTCTTACGATCGCATGGCGGAGTTTTGCCGCGACTATCTCGGAACGCGCCGTGACCAGCCGCTGACGATCGTCGATCGCGGCAGTTGCGATTACAACGGAAGTTATCGTCCGATTTTTGCCCAACCGCCCTGGCGTTACGTCGGGGTGGATCTGAGCGCGGGGAAGAATGTCGATATCGTTCTGCGCGACCCGTATCGTTGGCATGAGTTGAAAACCGAGAGCGTGGACGTGCTCGTTTCCGGTCAAACTTTCGAGCACGCGGAATTTTTTTGGGAAACAATGCTGGAAATTGCGCGCGTCTTAAAACCGCATGGCTTGTGTTGCATCATCGCTCCGGCTACGGGCCACGAACGCCGAGTCCCGCTCGATTGCTGGCGATTTTTCACGGATGGATTTCCTCAACTGGAGTTGCCCCGCGAATCTCGAAAAGGTGAACAGGTCTGTTTGTGGGTCCGCTTTTAGTGAAATCATTCGAAAAAGGAAATTTCGAGCCACTCCACGTCTCACGACTGTGCCGAACGCTTCTGGCGATTGTGCAGGCGGCGGCGGCGATTTGCTTACTGAGTTTCTATCGTGGGCCGCTCATCGCTACGCTTGATAGTTCCTGGGCGGCGGTGCTGACCTACGCCGCGACAAAACCGCTGCAATTTGGGCGGGACATTATCTTTGGTTACGGCCCGCTCGGGCACATCGCCGCGGGCGCATATTCGGCGAAGTTATTTTTGCCGGACCTCGCGACGAATAGCGCACTGCGCGTGTTTTTCGTTGTCATCCTCTTTCAACTATCGCGACGTCTGCAAACGCCGCGGCGGTTCGCCCTAGTTGTGGTAGCCCTACTGGCCGCGGGTGCCAGCTGGCAGGCCATGTTTCTTTTTCTGCTGGTCGCTGCCGCCTGGGCAATCTTCGGCGATCCTACGGAAAGTGTGGTTCTGCGCGGTTGTGCCATTGTCGCTGTCGCCGCCATCGCGTTGTTCAAAGCAACTTTTTTGTTCTTCGTTTTCTTTTTCATGAGCGCCGGCCTGCTTGATTTGGCAGCACGGCGAAAAGCAAAAAATCTCGCGTTCATCTTCGTCTCTTTTGCTATCGCTTTTCTTATCATCTGGCTTCTCGCTGGCCAGGAGCTGCAAAATCTTCCGCGCTACCTCTGGTCATCTTTCGAGATCACGCGCGGTTACTCCGCGGCCATGAGCCTGCCGCCCTCTGCTCTGGTTCTAGCCGCTGGAATTTTTGCCGCGGCCGCGTCTTTACTCCAAATCATCCTGGCGCTGATCCGAAATCATAAAGAGCCTGCCGCCTGGTTTATGTCACTGGTTCTCGGCGCCGCGCTTTTTATCGCGTGGAAACTTGGTTACACCCGCGCCGACACCCACACGATCGATCTCTTTTACTACGCGGTCATCACCGTCCTAGCAGCACCGGTTTTTTTTCCGCGGGGGCCGATCGGAAATTATTTGATCCTTGAGAGTGCGATTGTCGCCGTCGTTCTCGGTTGCGGTGTCTTTGTCATCGATAATCAGACCGCGGTCACGCCGTGGAAGCTTGCTCGCTCGACCTGGGACAATTTGCTCGCGAACAGCTACAATCTCACGCATCTGGGCGAGGTCCGCGCGCAGCTTGAGCAAGCTACTCGGCGCGAGCAGCAATCACTGGCTCTGCCCGAAATCCGTCGAACAGTCGGCTCTTCCTCACTTGACGTCTTCGGTGTGACTCAATCGACCGCGCTGGCCAACTCGCTCAACTACACGCCGCGGCCCGTTTTCCAAGGCTATTCGGCCTACACACCTGCGCTGCTGGATCTCAACGCCGCGTTCTATAATTCCGAGCGCGCGCCCCGTTACGTGCTCTGCAAAATCCAGGTAATCGACCAACATCTGCCGAGTGCCGAGGATGCGAAAGTGTTCCTTCTCCTCGCGCGTGATTATCGTCCGGTCCTGCAAGAAAACGGTTACGTCTTGCTCGCGCGGCGCAACCAACTGGCGAGCGATCCAGTCGCGTTGAGCTTTCGCAAGCAAAGCAAAAGCGCAATCGGACGTGAAATCAGCGTCCCGCCGGGTCTTATTTGGTGCCAACTAGAAGTCCATCAGTCATGGCTGGGAAAATTGATCGGCTTCCTTTATCAAACGCCCCAACTCTCGCTGGAATTTGCCAATGGCGACCGTTCGATCGGAACCAAAGACATTCCTCTTCCGATTGCCGCGGAAGGATTCCTGCTGAACCCTTTGGTTCTTTCCGACGAGGAATTCTTACGACTGAGTGCTGGCAAATATGCGCCATTGGAAATCCGCTCGATGAAGATTGTTCCGTCGCAACCCATGCCCTGGGTGACGCGACCGGGAATTCGCTATCGTTTCTCCGAAGTGAGTCTGCCGTCGCCGACGCCCTGGCCGGAAGCGCGCTCCGATTAAATTACGAGCTCTCAGGTAAATACAATCGAGCTCGCATTCGCGCGCCGCCTTTCTGATGGCTGTCGCGGATCTGGTTTGCATCATCCTTCTGGAAGGGTCGACTTACCTCTCTAAACAAAATCGCGACCATGAATTCGAACCTTCGGAGTGAAACCTTTTTGCGGCGCTCAATCGCATGTTTGCGCCGGCGATTTTCAAGGTTTGTCCGGCCCATGAAGAAAGACTCGTTAGTCATCAACTGGCTCGTGCCGGAGCCATTCCCAGGTGCAGGTGGCGACATCGGTTTATTTCGCATCATTCGCCATCTGGCAGAATTCGGACACGAATGTCAGGTGCACGTGGTGCCGTATGATTTGATGAACGCGTTCAGCACGGAGCAGATTCGCGAATACGTGCACGAGTATTTCGGGCCAACTCCCGCGACCTATCACAAATTCGACGGCGCGGTCGGTGACGCTGATTGCACCTTCGCCACCTTCTGGCCGACGGCGGAGAATCTGCAGCGCCTAACGAATGGTGGACGCCGCTATTATTTGGTGCAGGATCTCGAGCCCTCCTTCTATCCCGACGATAAGCAACTTATCGAAAGAGCCGAGAACACGTACCGGGCCGGCTTTCATTGCGTCACGCTCGGACCCTGGCTGGCGAAGCTGTTGCGTGAGCAATATGGCGCCACGGCGGACCACTTCGATTTTGCGGTTGATCGAAAAATTTATTGGCCGCGCCCACAGCTGCGTTCCGTGCGCCGTCGGCTTTGTTTTTATGCGCGCCCAACTACTCCGCGACGCGCCTACGATGTGGGAATTGCCGCGCTCGGGTTGGTGCAGACGCGTTTGCCGGACGTCGAAATCATTTTGTTCGGCGCAGCGGAACTTAACCCTACGCCACAATTCAGGTGGGTGAACCGAGGCCTACTCGCACAGGAAGAATTGGCCACGCTTTTTTCCGGTTGCGACGTTGGCCTGGTTTTGTCCCTCACGAATCTCTCGTTCGTTCCGCTCGAGATGATGGCCTGCCGATGTGCGGTCGTGGAGCTGGCGAGTGAGCGTGTCGCCGGAATTTTGACGCACGGCAAAGATGCGTGGCTCGTCCAACCAAACGCCGCCGCCATCGCAGACGGCGTGATAGAATTGCTCACCAATAGGACGTTGCGAGAAAGGTTGGTCGCGAAGGCAGACCGGCGCACGCGCACGATGAGCTGGTCGCATTCCGCGCGACAAGTGGAACGAATCTTATTGCGACGAAGTTGACGGCTGATACGAGCTCTCTACTCGCGCCGCCACGTCGCGATAACCATAATCCACCTCGTAAATTTGCTTCATTGCCGTAATCGATTTTTCCGTATCGCCCATTTGCTGGTAAACCAGCCCGAGATTGTAGGTGATCTCCTTTTTCATCGGATCCATCGAAAGAATTTCGCGGCCGGCTTCCTCGAGCTGTTTCACTGCCAGATCGAGCATGTTGAGCTGCTGATAGCATTTGCCTAACAAGTTCATCGCTTTCAGCCGCGCATTAGGATTTTGTCGCGCGCGCTGCAACTCCGGCAGAGCTTCGCGATAATGGCCGGCGTTCATCAGATGTTCGCCCAGCTCAAAGCGCAGCTGCAAATCGGTCGGATTGCGCTCGGAACGCTTGCGCGCCTCATCGATCAAAATTTCCGCGCGCGCTTTTTTTGCTGATTGCAAAGCCGCCGAACGCTCTCCGTAGGACTCGTGTTCCGGGCCATGCTCGGCCAGAAATCTTTCGTGTTCCGTGATCTCGCGCTCCGAGCGTTTCATGCCAAGATCGGAAACTTTTCGTAACAACCCGGCGTCGGTTTTTCCCGTGAGCTCGGCAGCGTATTGATACCAGGCGATCGCGTTCTCGAAATCTTCTTTCTGCTCGTGCAGCTGCCCGAGTTTCCGCGCGTGATCGACACTCTCTGGCTCCGCCTGATGTCGGTCGTAAGTCTCCGCGATCTGCTGGTCTAACGACTCGCCGGTCAGCGCCATGCGGCTTTGCTGCTCGAGCGAAACCGCCAGCTCCTTGTCCTTGATCAGGTCGCGATAACTTTCCGCTTCCTGCCAGCCTCCGCTTTTCATCGAGCCGCGCGCGGCCGCGTCCTTGCCGAGCCGCAACGCATCCGCATCAGTGGGATCGGCTTCACTGATCCGATTGTAAACGTCGACTGCTTTCTCACTGTCGCCGAGCTCGTGATAGAGCCGACCCAACTCGTGCAAAATTTTTGTGTCGCGCGGTTTCTCCTCCAGCAGGGTTTGCATGGCCAGCACCCCGATTTCCAAAAATCCCCCCGTAACCGCTGCTTCTTTTAGGAGCATGTTGGCCTGCTTGTTGTAAGGCTCGTCTTCCAGAACTTTCTCGACCAGTTCGATCGCGCGTTTCGGATCCTTCTTCAGCTCGCGCTGCGCTTTCATCACGCCGATCGACGCCGTCGAGACGTTGAAGAATTTTTTCTTCTCTGCCTTCAGCTTCGTCACTTCCGTGCGTCGCAATAATTGCCGGCCGGTCAGAAACTCCGGCTCCTGTTTTAGAATTCCCTGCAAAAGCGAAATGGCGTAACCGAAATTTCGCATCTCAACCGCCGCGACTGCCTTCAGCCAATGGCTGCGCTGCGTTTCGCTCAATTCCTTTTCGGTTTTAACCGCCATCGTTCACAATAAATCTAGCTGCGGCTTTTCTGTTTGCCTAACAAGACCTTTCGCGCGCCGCTCCTTCGGTGTCGCTTCCGCGCTCGCGCCGTTTGGTTTTTCTAAATGCGCCAGGATGTCTTTCGCGCGGTTCAAGATTTCCTTCGGCAATCCGGCCAACCGCGCGACCTGGATTCCGTAACTACGGTCCGCCCCACCAGGCACGATTTTGCGCAGGAAGATGATCTGCTCGTTCCATTCCCGCACGGCCACGTTGTAATTGCATACCCCGCTGCGCTCTTCCGCCAGCTTCGTCAGCTCGTGATAATGCGTGGCGAAAAGTGTCCGCGCTTTGATCTTATCGTGCAGAAATTCCGCCACGCTCCACGCGATGGAAAGCCCGTCGAAAGTCGAAGTGCCGCGGCCGATTTCATCGAGAATCACGAGACTTCGCGCAGTCGCGTTGTTCACGATGTTGGCCGTTTCGTTCATCTCGACCATGAAGGTCGACTGGCCGCGCGAGAGATCGTCGTTCGCGCCGACGCGCGTGAAAATGCGATCGACCAGTCCGATCTCCGCGCTCGCCGCCGGCACAAAACTTCCGATCTGCGCCATCAGGACAATGAGCGCCACCTGCCGGATGTAGGTTGATTTTCCCGCCATGTTCGGACCGGTGATGATGGCGAGTCGCATAGTATCGCCGTCCAGCGAAGTGTCGTTAGGCACAAATTTTTCTTCCGCGAGATTTTGATCGAGCACGGGATGTCGCCCGTCGCGAATGACCAGTTGTAGTGACTCATTTAATTTCGGTCGCGCATACGCGTAAAGCCGCGCTGTTTCCGCCAGACCACAGAGCGTATCGAGCGTCGCGATGGCGGAGGCTGTCGTTTGGATCGCGTTGAGATCGCGCAAGGTTTCGTCGCGCAGTTTCTGAAAAAGTTGGTACTCAAGCTGACGCGACCGTTCGTCCGCGCCCAAAATTTGCGCTTCGATTTCCTTTAACTCCGGCGTCACGAAACGCTCGCCGCCGACGGTTGTTTGTTTACGCGTGTAACTTTCAGGAACGGAAGGGAGATTCGATTTCGTGATCTCGATGAAGTAACCGAAAACAGAATTGAATCGCACCTTGAGCGATTTGATTCCTGTCTTGGCGATCTCGCGTTCCTGCAATTCACCGATCCAATTTTTTCCTTCACGCGAGGCGCGTCGCAGTTCGTCGAGATCGTTATCGAAGCCATCGAGAAAAATCCCGCCGTCCTTTAGGGTGAACGGCGGATCTTCCACCAGCGCGCGCGCGAGCTGCCCATGAAGCTCCGGCATTTCATGTAGCTCTTCATTCAGATGCAATGTGTAACAGCGCGCCCGATCCTTTCCGAAGCATGCGCGGTCGCTCAGTTTTTTCAGTTCACGCTTCAGTGCGGGAATTTGTTCGAGCGATGTGCGTAACGC
>JALZAX010000113.1 GCA_030948055.1 Verrucomicrobiota bacterium
AGGTCGGGCGCGACTCCGACAAAGTTCAGCACCTTGATTAGTGGCCATTCGCCGTCTGGCGTCTGGCCGGGCACAAGCATCACGTTCCTCGGATTAATGGCGTGATGAACGATGCCGTGGAAGGTGCTGACACTGGAAGCGTTCACCATCTGTTGCGCAATCCGCAGGACTGCGCCGACCGGCATCGGCCCGTGCGCCTTGATCCATTCATCCGCGGTGACGCCATCAAAATATTCCGTCACGTAAACGATCTGGCCGTCGTCGAATCCGAAATCGTGCAGGACAGGAATGTTAATGTCCTGGATCTGCTGTGCACCTTTCGCTTCGGCTTCGAGTTGCTCGCGCACCACGCTGCGCAGGGTCGTCACCGATACTACCTGCAGCGCGACATCCTTGTGTTCGATCGTGTCCTGAGCTTTGAAAGTCGCTTCGCTAGCGCTGCGCCGGATAACCACGGGCAGGCCGATCGGATCGACGTAGAGACGATAGCGTTCAAGGTAAATTTTTGCTTCCATAATGAGAACCGCGAAGACGCCCAACTCGTCTCCAATTACTAGAATCGTGCGATGATGCCCCGGTGGGCGCAGAGTTTTAGACTGGGCCCCACCAAAAATAATTCAGGTCAATCTTCACACGCCCTGCTTGCCGGGCGCTTGGGTTTTGCGACATCGCGGCGTTGAGGTCGCGGGCAATCACGCCTTTTGCGCTGGCCGTCGGGACATCTGAAAGAACGTTCTGATCCGATCTTATATTTATGAAGCGTATCGTTTTCGCCCTGACCATAACCCTCGCGCTATTCCGAATCGCAAATGGCGCAACAGACATCCCATCGGAGGCCGCTGTCCGCTTGCGCCTGCCGTTTGATCTATCCCCTCAGATCGAAATTTCATCACACTCTCAAGTTAGTCTCTCGCGCGCGGTCCTCGCCGAGCGAGACGCGTTTGGAATTCGCGGCGCTGCGCTCAGGACGTTCGCGATGGTAGATTTGCGCAACCAACCGGGCGGAGAGGATGTCGAAGGAAAAGCGCGACGCGGAGCGGAAGATACGGCGCCAATTCTGGCTGACCCTATGACAAAGGTGCCGGCACGCCGAGTCGCGGCGATCACGAAGGTATCGCCGTTAAAAAATCTTCGCGGCGTGGTTCCCTCCGGAGTAGTGGCTGCACCGGCATGGGTCCCGCTTGGGCCAGCGCCAATTCCAAATGGACAGACCGATCCCGCCGATCCAAACACCGGCGTTTCTTTCACGCAAAATCCGGTAAGCGGTCGAACGACGGCGATTGCGATTCACCCGACCAACCCAAACATCGCCTATGTCGGCACGGCCCAGGGCGGACTTTATCGTACGCTCGATGGCGGGCAGACTTGGACGCCGTTGCTCGACAATTCCGGCACTAACGCGGTGGGTTCAGTTCGCATCGATCCGCTCAATACGACTAAAGTTATTGTTGGCACGGGCGAGTGAAATTTTTCCGGCGATAGTTACGCTGGCAAAGGGGTCTTCCTGATCACGAATGCCGAAAGTGGGTCGCCCATTTTGAGTGGGCCTTTCAATACCGGACCGGGAGCGACAGATATTTTCACCAATCGTTGCGTGGTGGGTTTGGCGATCGATCCGCAAAACGATAACAATGTTTTCGCCGGAACCGTCACCGGCATTCAGGGACTCTACGGTGTCTTGCCGGGAAGCTTGCCGCGGCGCGGATTGTTCCGCAGCACGAACTTCATGGGCGGTTCTCCGACCTGGCAAAAGTTGGCCGTCCTTGGCGAGGATGTCACCACAGCTGCGTCGGATTATCGCGTCACTGCAATCGTGGTGGAACCCGGTAACGCGAACAATCTGATCTGCGCGATCGCGGATCCTGCGGGCGGTCCGAATGCCGGCATTTATCGAAGCACGAATGGACTCGCGGCGAACCCGACCTTCGCCAAAGTCTTCGATCTTTCCGATGCGGACAATGCTTCCTTCGCCCCAGTACGGATGGCCATTCAGAAAAATACCGGAACAGGCGCGGTCACGGTTGTGGCGTGCGCCGGCTACTTAAGCGACACCGCGACTACGACGTTTAACCAGGGTCGCGTTTACAAATCGACCGATGGCGGCGCTACTTGGAACGAACTGCCGGGCGCGCGCGGGTTCGCCGGCGGGCAAGGTTTTTACAACCTCGGCATCGACATCGATCAGCAAAATCCAAACAACATCTATGTCGTCGGCACGCTGAGCGCGCAGAGTCAGGCCGGCCAGCAAGACGTCGGCGACAATGGCACTTTTATTTTCACGCACGATGGCGGCACGACCTGGGGATCAAATCCGTACGGTCTGCATGTGGATAGTCACATGGTCGGCGTCGCGCCCTCGAATCCTCAGATCATTTACACCGGCAACGACGGCGGCGTTTGGCGGTCGAATGACACCGGGGCGAATTGGATTGATATGAACACCTCGACTTACAGCGCGACGCAATTTCAAAGCGTGGCGCTGCATCCGACAGATCGCTATTTTTCTATCGGCGGCACACAGGACAACGGGACTGAATTCCTCATGCCGAGCGGCAAATGGAAACGCGCTGACTACGGCGACGGTGGCTTTGCCTTGATCGATCAAACCGCGACCAGCACCGAAAATGTGACGATGTATCACACCTATTACAACGTGAAGACCGTGCTGATCGGTTTCGCTCGCGTGAAAAAAGCGAGCTGCGCCATGGAAAGTCAATGGGCCTTTCGCGGTGCGGCGGTCGGTGTGCTCCCCGGTGGCGGCTTGCCCATTCCGCTTCCGACTGGACAGGTTTGCGACGGCTCGAATGGGCAAGCCGCCAATGGCATTAGCCTCGCTGACGATACGAACTTTTACGCGCCGATGGCACTGGGCCCGACGGTGCTCGGATCGCAGGGGAACGTTCTGTATTTTGGCACAGACAAACTTTATCGATCGATCGATCAAGGCGACAACATGCTCGCCGTCAGCGCCGTGCTTGAGCCGGGCGGCGCCGCGATTAATCCGGTCGATATTAAACCGCCGGGCGCGCCCCCGGTCCCGCCGGCTAACACGCCGATCTCGGCCATCGGCATCTCCCCACAGGACGATAATGTCCGCCTGGTCGGGACAAACACAGGCCATCTTTATGCCACCACAGTCGGCGGCGCTTTGACACCGGTCTCCGCTGCCGGCATGCCTGCCGACTAAACCGGTCGCGCGGGCAAAAATTGATCCGAATACAAAGACGACTGCTTTCGCCACTTTCGTCGGCAGCGGCTTTAGCGGGACCAATCACGTTTGGAAAACCACGAACCTCGGCCCGGCCGGAACAACCTGGACGGCGGTGGGCAACGGCCTGCCTGACCGCTCGGTTAACGCGCTCGCGATCGATCCGCGGAATTCGAATCACGTCTACGTTGGGACGGATAACGGCGTTTATTCCTCGACTGATGGCGGGCTAAACTGGACGGCGTATGGAACTGGGCTGCCGCCCGTCGCCGTTTTCGACATGCAGATTCAGGATCCGTTTCGAGTGCTGCGCGTCGCGACACATGGCCGCGGGTTCTACGAAATTCCCACCATCATTCCACCAGTGCTGCCGATAAGCGCCGCATCAGTAAAGACACACACCGGCTTGGGGCCGCTCTCCATTCCGCTGGCCTTGACCGGTTCGCCCACGGTCGAATGCCGCGCGGGTCAGCCTGCCGTCGGAAGTCATCAGATCGTAATCAACTTTGCCGCGCCAGTGACTTTCACCGGAGCGGCTGTCACCTCCGGTAGCGGTGCAGCCACCACGTCACCACCGCCGAATTCCGCCGCCACAACGCAAGTCACGGTCAACATAACCGGCGCCGCCGATCAACAATACATCACCGTCACGCTCTTCGGTGTGAATGACGGAACGAACACGAGCAGTGTCGGAATTAGAATGGGTCTGTTGTTCGGTGACATCGATGGCACCGCGGTTGTCGATGGAAATGACGTTTCCGCCGTGCAGGGTCTAACGAGACAATCGGCCGCGGCCAATCCCCGCGGCGACATCAACCTTACCGGGCTGATCGACGGAAACGACGTTTCGCTCACACAACAGCAGACGCGACACGCCATTCCTTGACGGGCGGATGATCACCGCGGCTACACGCCGACATCTTCATTCCATAATCGAGGATGATCACGGATGAATTCGCGCATCATCTGAATGCAGTCCGCATTCTCCCGCACTTCGATTTGAACGCCATGCGCGCGGAGTGCTTCTTCGTCTCCCATGAAGGTAACATTCTCGCCGATGACGACGCGCGGAATCTGATAAAGGATGATCGCGCCGCTGCACATCGCGCACGGCGATAGTGTCGAATAGATGGTGCAACCTCGATAAACCCTCGCGGTTTGTCGTCCCGCGTTTTCCAAACAATTCATCTCAGCATGATGAATAACGCTGCCTTTCTGGACGCGCTGATTGTGCCCACGTCCGATAATTGTCCCGTCGCAAACTAGGACGGACCCGATCGGGATTCCGCCGGCGCGTCGTCCTACGCGAGCTTCTTCGATTGCAGCTTGGAGAAATTCTTCCACCACATCATCATCTAACGCGATCGCATGAAGACAACGGTGAATCCGAGGCGCACCATCGAAGAGCTGAAAGAATTGCGCAGCCTAACGAGTGATGAAAACGGCGCCCAACGCCTAGCCTTTACGGACACCTGGCAACGCGCGCGCAGCTGGCTGGAGGAAAAAGCGCGCGCCATTCCCGTGGAAACGCATCGCGATGAAGCAGGGAATTTCTGGGCCACCCTGCGCGGCGAATCGGAAAAGACGCTGCTCATCGGCGGTCATATCGATTCCGTGCCGAACGGCGGCTGGCTCGACGGTTGTCTGAACACGCTCGCTGGATTGGAAATTTTGCGGCGCATTCACACGCAATACGGCGGACGTCCGCCAGTCACCGTGCGGCTGGTCGATTGGGCCGATGAAGAAGGGGCGCGTTTCGGCAAGAGCCTCTTCGGTTCATCCGCGTCCTCGGGCAATCTCGACATGGATGAAGCGCGCGCACTCAAAGACAAAGAAGGCATCACGTTACCCGAGGCGCTCAAGCAGCACGCGATCGATTTCGAAAACGTAAAAAACTGTCGCAAAGAGTTAACGACCGCGGCGGCTTATTTGGAATTGCACATCGAACAAGGCCCGGTGCTACTCGATCTCAACCTGTCCCTCGGCACAGTGCTTGGTACATTCGGCGTGGAACGGCACGCCATTACCTTCCACGGACAAGCCGCGCATTCCGGCAGCACGCCAATGAATCGACGCCGCGACGCATTTCTGGCCGCCGCCAAAATGAGTCTGGAAATTTATCGCATCACCGAACGCAACGGCGGTGTTTGCACCATCGGTTCGTGCCTAACGAGTCCTGGCATCGTCACCAGTGTCGTCGAAGATTGCCGCATCACGCTCGACCAACGTCATCTCGATGCTAAAGCGCTCGCGCAAATGTTCGCCGACGCGAAGAGCGCCAGCGAGAAATTCGCTAAAGAAGGAAAGGTCGAGGTGGAATGGGAACGCATCTGGAACATCGAACCAATTTTGTTCAACGACGACTTGATCAGGATGTGCGACGAAGCGATCCACGAGGCCGGCGCGAAACCACACCGCCTACCTTCCGGTCCATTACACGATGCCGCCGAAGTCGCGCGCGCCGGTATTCCCACGATCATGATGTTCGTGCAAAGCCTGCACGGCATCAGTCACAATAAGATCGAGGATACCAAAGAAGAACACCTCGAGATGGCCGTGAGCGCCTTCGATAAATTAGCCGACAAGACGATGGCCTGGATCGCGACTCATTAGTCTTCCGCGCGTTCGCCGGCCGGACACATTTTCACCAACTTCGGGTCGAAACGACCAAGCACATCGACAAGATCGGTCTGCGCTGCCATTACTGCTTCAATGTCTTTGTAGACACCCGGCACTTCATCGAGTCCCGCAGACAACAAAGTCACATCGCGTTCCGTGAGTAACTTCTTGACCGCGCTCCACGTGAAGGATTGCAATGCTTTGGTGCGACTCATGATGCGGCCCGCGCCGTGCGACGCACTATCGAGCGATTCTTCGTTGCCTTTGCCACACACCACAAATCCCGGAGACGCCATCGAGCCGGGAATAATTCCGAGGACGCCGATACCTGCCGGCGTTGCGCCTTTGCGATGCACGATCACTTCCCGTTCTTCGCCATTAACAATGTGCCGTTCTTTCCAGGCGAAGTTGTGATGATTTTCGATGTCGAGAATCGGATCTTCGCCTAACGAACGCGCGATGTATTTGTGAATGAGCGCGTGATTCGCCGCGGCGTAGTGGCCCATCAAATTCATCGCCGCCCAATATTCCCGACCGGCTTCTTCATCGAGCGAGAGCCACGAAAGATGTTTCAATTCCTTCGGCAGTTCCTTGTGCCGATCCATCGCGATGCGGCTGTAATGCTGACAAACTTGCGCACCTGCCCCGCGTGAGCCGCTGTGCGTCAGCAACGCCAGATATTCTCCGCGCGGAATGCCTAACGAGCCGTCGCTCGCGCTGAACGCGCCGAATTCCACAAAGTGATTTCCGCTGCCGCTGGTGCCGAGTTGCGACCACGCTTTGTCCCGCAGACGCTCTGTCAGCGGCGAGACACTCCAGTCTTCGTCCATCACCGCGTGATGGCGGCGCTGCTTGAATGAGCAGCCGACACCGAAGCGTGTCTCGCGTTCGATGATGTTGGCGAGTCGATCCTTTTCACCCGCGATGGTGTTTGCCTTGCGATCGTAAACCGTCAGCTTCATCCGACACGCAATGTCTACGCCGACGGCGTACGGAATGACGGCGTTATCGGTCGCAAGTACCCCACCGATCGGCAAACCATAACCAACATGCGCATCCGGCATGAGCGCGCCCGCCAGCGCCACCGGCAACGAGCACGCATTCGTCATTTGTTTCACCGCCTCGGGTTCAAGATCCGAACCCCACTGCCGCCACGGCGCCTTCGTCCCGCGTTCTTCCATCCTCTAATTTATATCGAACTTTCCCCGCACGTTCGCTAGAACTTATGGTTCACCAAAAATTCCTATGCCCACACTCGCCACGACTGTCGATGGACTAAAGCTCCCCAATCCATTCGTGATCGGATCCGGACCTCCCGGGACGAACATGAACGTCATCAATCGCGCCTTTAAAGAAGGCTGGGGCGCGGTCATCGCGAAGACGGTCAGTCTCGACGCGGGCAAGGTGATCAATGTCACGCCGCGTTACGCGAAACTTTATTCCGATGATCGCAAGGAAGTGATCGGCTGGGAAAACATCGAGCTGATCAGCGACCGGAAATTTTCGATCTGGCTCGAAGAATTCAAGAAGATCAAAAACGCCTACCCAGATGGCTGCCTGATCGCGTCTATCATGGAGGAATACAACAAGGACGCCTGGTTCGAGATTGTGCAGAAATGCGAAGAGGCGGGCGTCGATGCGTTCGAATGCAACTTCTCCTGCCCGCATGGATTACCCGAGCGAAAAATGGGCGCGGCCATGGGACAGGTGCCGGAAATTCTCGA
>JALZAX010000114.1 GCA_030948055.1 Verrucomicrobiota bacterium
CTTCAGCGCGGCCGCGCGCGCTGGTGGAAATTACGGTTTGGTCTGGCTGGTCGCACTCGCGCTTTTCGGCAGCCTTATTTCGCTCTATTATTATCTCACGATCCTGAAAGCTATTTTCGCGCAGGCGCCGACGTCCGACGTCACGGTGGGACGGCGAGATTTTGTGTCGCAATTTACCGTGGCTGCGCTGGCTTTCGCCGTCCTTTTCCTGGGAATTTTGCCGGAAACACTCGTTAGGCTAATCAATCGCTCTCTCTTATAGAGTTCAAACTGGAGTCATCGCATGAACACGACCGTTATTTCTCGCCGCCGCTTCGCGCATCTGCTCGGGATCGGCTCTGCCGCAGCACTCGTTAGGCCGAATTTTTCCTTCGCCCAGAGTTCAGCCCGCGTGGCAGATCCGACGGCAACCGGAATCGTCCGCTTAAGCTCAAATGAAAATCCCTATGGCCCTTCGCTGAATGCGCTTCAGGCCATGAGCGATTCATTTGGAATTTCCTGTCGTTATCCGGACAAAAACTCTGAGGCCCTGGTGGAAGCGCTGGCCAAACACAACGGCATTCCGGCGGAACAGATTCTAGTCGGCGACGGCTCGGGGGAAATCTTGAAGCTCTGCGCCGACGCCTTCACTGGGCCTTCAGGAAAACTGGTGGTGGCCGATCCGACTTTCGAATCCATTCTCGAACACGCCAAAACCAACGGCGCTGAAGTCGCAAAGATTCCGCTGACGCCGACTTTCAGTCACGATCTCGCGAAAATGGGCGCGGCCGCCAAACAAGGTCTCGTCTACATCTGCAATCCTAATAATCCGACGGCCAGTATCACACCGAAGAAGGAGGTGACAGATTTCATCGCGAAGACGCCGCGCGAAACCATGATCCTGGTGGACGAAGCGTATTTTCATTACGCGGATAGCGCCGACTACGAGAGCGTCATTCCGCTGGTCAAAGATCATCCCAATCTTCTCGTCGCGCGCACCTTCTCGAAAGTGTACGGCATGGCTGGTTTGCGTTGCGGTTATTGCGTCGGGCAGAAAGAGGCGCTCGCCAAACTGCGACCGCATCAGCAGTGGGACAGCGTCAATTGCATGGCGCTGGCCGCGGCCGTCGCAAGTCTCAATGATGCGGACCAGGTGGAAACCGGCAAGCGTTTGAATAACGAAGTAAAAGCCTTCGTCAGCGGCGAATTGGACTCGTTAGGCTACAAGCTCGTCCCGTCGCAGGCGAACTTCCTCATGTTCGATTTGAAACGACCTGTGACACCAGTGATCGCGGCACTGAGGGAACGCAACGTCCAGGTGGGCCGCTTGTTTCCCACAATGCCGAATCACATGCGGCTGACCATCGGCAAGAAAGCGGAGATGGATTCCTTCCTCGCCGCGTTCCGCCAGGTAATGGCGTAGCATCGTCGGGATTCGCAAAGGCTTGACCGCGTCAAGGGGGCGTGATGACAATCGCTCCATGAAAAGCTCCCTGTTTATACCTACCCTCATGGGCGCGGCACTCTTCGCCGTCCCATGTTTTGCGCAGACTGAAACTGCCTCGCCGTCAGCAGGCGGCGCTTCCACCGGCATGCCATCGGCCGATGAGATGAAACAAATGATGGAACTGGCGAAGACGAACGAGAACCACAAATTGCTCGCGAGCATGAACGGCACCTGGGATTACACCGTGAAAATGTGGATGAACGGCGATCCCACCTCCAAACCGCAACTGTCCAAAGGCACGGCCGTGCGCAAGTCGATCATGGGCGACCGCTACGTCAGCATGGATGTGAGCGGCAAAATCGAAATGCCCGATGCCACGGGCAAGATGAAGAGCATGGATTTCAAAGGGATGGGCCTGGAGGGCTACGACAACGTGAAAAAGAAATTTGTCGGCACCTGGATGGATAACATGGGCACCGGCATCATGATGTCGGAAGGCGATTACGACGCAGCGACCAAGACGTTCACCTACACCGGCGAAATGGAAATGATGCCCGGAATGAAACAGAAAGTACGCGAGACCTTAAAGGTGACCGACAAAGACCACATGACCTTTGAGTGGTACGAAGATCGCGGCGGCAAAGAAGCCAAGACGATGGAGATCGATTACACGCGCAAAAAATAGCGTGTAACGTTTGCTCATCGTCTGCACGGGCGATGCACACAGCTGACGAATGAAGTCTTGGATTCGTCTCGCTTGGACGGGCGCGTGCGTCTTCCTTTGGACGCCGCGCCTGTTCGGGGCGAGCGAAATTTCGCTGAGCAGCCCCGCCTTCCGCGCAGGCGAAAAAATTCCTGAGAAATTCACGTGCAAAGGCGCCAACGTAAATCCGCCCTTGCAGTTTCCCGGCGTTCCGGGCGGGGCGAGCAGTCTGGTGTTAATCCTGGAAGATCCCGACGCACCCAGCGCTTTATTCACGCATTGGGTAGTTTGGAATATCGATCCAACGACTCGACAAATCGCGGAAGGGAATTCTCCTGCCGGTGCTGTGCAGGGCGCAAACGATTTCGGCAAGACCGGATACGGCGGGCCGTGTCCACCGTCGGGGAGGCATCGCTATTTCTTTCGCCTCTTCGCGCTCGATCAAAAACTAAATCTGAAAAGCGGGGCGAACCGGAAGGACCTGGACAAAGCAATGGCCGGCCACATCCTCGCCCGCGGCGAGTTGATGGGACGTTGCACTCGTTAGGCGACGGTCGCCTGCGATCGACTACCCGATCTGGCGCAGGAGGTCGGCCGCGGGTGCTTCTTTGTTTTGCGACCCGCCTCTGGCGTCCTTCTTCGGCCGCAAATCTTTCATCCGCATGCTCGACGGTTTTGTTTTAGCGGGCTTCTTCGCTTTCGCTGATTTCATCTTCGGTCCCTTTCTTTGTGCGCGACTCTAAACCGCACCCGCTGCGCTTGAAAAGCCTGAAACTAGGCCGCAAGCACTAGCCCGGCCAGCTTCAGGCCAACGTAGTCGCTATTTCCAGAATTAGTGCTATTGTCGCCGATGTCAAAATCCGCCGGTTCTACTTTCACCCGTCGCGCTCCCGATACCATCACTGAAGAGCTGGTCGCAGCGCTTTCATCGAAAGCGTCCTTCGAGTTCAAGGCCCTCTTCGACCTCATCTTCCAAAATCTCCGCGCGCGTAATGCGGCTAGCGGTGGCGAAGAGATGCTGCGCCTGCGCGCTTACGAAAAACTTCAGAGCCTGGTTAATCAGGGTGCGGTCACCCGCACCGTTAAGGGTGTAACGAAGAAGTATAAGGGAGTCTCGGCCCGAATGACGGCTCTCAGCGCTGAGATGAAAGTTTTGCGGACGGAATGGAGCGAAAAGCTTCTCGCGAAAGCCGCAGCAGCGAAGTAATCGCAGCCGCCGCTCATCGAAGCTAAGGCGGTCCCGCGGACATACCAGATGTGCGGTTTCGCGCTGCTCGCGCGCGATCTGAGTTTCTCTGCAAGAATGGCAGCGGCCGTTGCGTATTAAGGTCGATGCCTTATTCGCATGATTGACCCGCGCTTCACCGATCGAAAGCGCGAGCCGGGTCTCGATCTTCTCCGCGCCCTGGCCATCATCGTGGTGGTCATTTACCACATCGGGATTTTCGGGTTCGCGCTTCCCTACGATCTGGGCCGTTTCGGCTGGGTCGGCGTTGATCTCTTCTTTGTCCTCAGCGGTTACCTGATAGGTGGACAACTGCTCGCATCGCTCGCGCGCGACGGGAAGATAAATTTGGGCCGCTTCTTCGCGCGGCGCGCCTTGCGGATCATGCCGGCTTACCTGGTCGTGCTCGCGATCTACTTTGCACTTCCTGCTCTGCGCGAATACCCGGAGATCTCCCCGCTGTGGAAGTTCCTCCTGTCAGTGCAAAACATTGGACTGCGCGGCGGCACTGCCTTCTCTCACGCATGGTCGCTCGCGGTGGAGGATCAATTCTATCTCCTCCTTCCCTTCCTTCTTCTCTTTGTTCGAAGATGGCGCCGCGCGCGCGTCATTCTCCCGTGCGCGATTGTGCTTGGCGGACTTGTCTTGCGCGGAGTCCTTGCCTCGCAACATATGGGAACGGATAACAATGTCTCCTTCCGCGCCTTTCAACGATGGATCTACTATCCTACCTGGGGCCGACTCGATCCGCTTGTCTTCGGAGTAACGCTGGCGGCGATCGAAAAATTGCGGCCGGCCTGGTGGAAATACCTAACGAGTCATGCGCCCTGGCTCTGGTTAGTCGGGCTCTCAACTATTGCCTACGGCCTATACCTGGCCGAGAACGACCTCACCGTTACCAGTTGTGTTTGGCAATTTCCGCTCATCGCCTTCGGCATGGCAACACTACTGATCTGCGCCCTTAGTCCGCGGCTACCCTTTAGTCGTATCGACATTCCCGGCGCGGCCTTCTTCGCTGGTATCGCTTACAGCGTCTACTTGAGCCACAAGCTAGTCATCCACTTCGCCACTCAACTTGCTATTCAGCATAACCTCGCGCTTACTTCTCTCTCAGCAATCCTACTTGTCCAGGTGCTCATTTACCTCGGCGGAGTCGTGCTGTTCCTTGCCGTGGAACGTCCCTTCCTTCTGCTGCGACATCGCATCGCACGGAGGCCCTTGGATAAAACGGAGTCGTAAGGCGGCCTGTGTTACCGCTCGCAATAGACGCGATAACTTTGCGCTTTCAGTCTTGGCCTTCAGCCAGGTAGACTGGCCGAACCCAACCAAAGGAGATCGAAATGGCAACTAGAATTCAACCCGCGCAGATTCAGAACTTGCAACAGATTGAAGCAGTGGTGGCCGGCCCAGACGGTGCTGATTGCCTCTTTGTCGTGACAGCGCAATTTGATGGCGGCGTTTCGGCATTTTCGCAGGGAAACAATACCGGGCAGCAAACGCAGACTTTTACTGTGCTGGTGGGTCCGGTCCTGACCAGGCAGCAATTCGTGCGCGCGATTGGCCTGGCCTCGCTGGCTAAGACTAACTTCAGTCTACAAACGGCTCCGGGGAATGTGAATTGGCAAGTGGTAGCCGTGGATGCTGATTGGGACGATGAGTCGGGCCAGGTCGAAGTAAGGATTGAGGTCTTTGTGACCGTTAGCGGCAACAACAACTCGGTTAATATCAACGGCCTGTCATTTCAGGTAACGATTCTAGCTGCCATGGGCGGCCAATAGAATCCCATCGGAAACCTAACGAGTGGTTAGCTATCTAAGCTTGGTCCCACCGTCGAAGAATAGCGCTGACGTTAGTTCCACCAAAACCACTTGAGTTAGTCATTGCTACGCGAGGCTCGTGCTTGATTGGCGCGGCAACTACCGACACTGAAGCAAACTCAGGATCAACTTCGGTGATGTTGGCAGAGACGGGAGTAAAGCGCTCTTGCAATGCCAGAGAGCAAAATCCGGCTTCCATGGCGCCGGCTAAGGATAAGCCGTGGCCGGTAATGGATTTTGTACTGCTAACATAAGGACCTCTGCCGCCGGTGAAGACTCGCTTGATCGCCCGAATTTCTGCTGCATCGCCCAAGGGCGTCGAAGTTCCGTGAGCGTTAATGTAGTCAACATCACGGGGCGAAATGCCGGCTTCGTTAATCGCGGCTTCCATCGCTCGACCCAGGCCATCGCCTTTCGGATCCGGCGCCATAATGCTGTAACCATCGGAAGCTTCCCCCCAGCCTATCACTTCCGATTGGATCGGAACGCCGCGTTGTCGCGCATGTTCGAGTTCTTCCAGGACAAGGACGGCTGCACCGCCAGTTACGACAAAACCGTCGCGCTTTGTGTCGAAGGCGCAGGGACTGATTGCGGGATCACTTTGAAGAGTTAAGGCACGCGTGCCAACGAAAGGCAGGATACTAAAGAGATTGCAGTCCTCGGCGCCGGCGACAAAGACAATGTCCTGCCGGTTCAAACGAATCCTATCAAAGGCTTCGCCCAAGGCATGCGCGGAGGAAGCACATGCGCTCGAGAAACCGAGGGAATGACCTTTGATGCCGAAGCACGCCACGAAATTCATGTTCAAAGTGCCGGAAATGCTCGCGACCATCGCCATCGGATTGCAGCGCTGCGGACCTTTCTCCAGCATCATGTCCATGTGTTCGTAACTCAGCCAGGGTGACCCGGCCGATGCACACATGACTCCCGTTCTCGGATGAGAGACAAGGTCGGGTGGCAGTTGCGCTTCCTTAATGGCTTGTTGCATGGCGCAGTATCCGTAGACGGCGTTCGGCCCCATCGAGCGCAAATACTCGCGCGGGATGTCGTAGGTCGCGGGATAGGTCCACTCATCGGAACGGAGTTCGGGAAAACTAAATTCCTTCACTAAGCCGGCGAGACGAATAGGGACACGCGAGCGCTCGAGTTCAGGATAATACTCAATGCCGGTGCGAAGTTCGCGCAGGCTCGTCAACACTTGTTCGCGATTATTCCCGATGCTGGTGATGAAACCCAGGCCGGTGACGACAACGCGTCGTTGAGGTTGAGAAGTCTGCGGAGGCATCGAGCGAAAAATTGCCGAGCTCTAAAGGACAGCTTAAGCAGCCTTGTGGACGGCGGCGAATCGTTGCGTCAAAAGTTCACTGACGTCACCGAATGTCTTCACCTTTCTCAGTTCCTCATCATCGACTGTGATGTCGAGCGCGTCCTGCACATCGAGCACCACTTCCAGCATCATAAGCGAGTCCATCCCCAGCGAAGAAAGCGGCGCATCAAATGATGCCTCCTCGACCTGTTCGCGCGCTTCCGGTCGCACATAACGCCAGACAATTCCGCGCAAGATCTCTGGAATTAACGATGAGTCGCCGGTGCGACGCAGGTTAATGATCGCCTCCGATGTGCCCTCGCGGCAGCGGCGGAAGTCGTGCTTGAGCTTCTCGATTTCTTCGGCGGTAAGTTCGGTAGGCATGGCGCGAGGGTGACACTCTGCGCGAGGCGGTTTGAAATCAAACGCGCGCTTCGGCCCGCATCTTTATTCCATGGCGCGCGCGCAGAGTTAGCTGCGGTTGCAGCGCAATCTGCGCCTCCGAAGCGAGCCGAAATTTCCACGACTGCGCGATCGTGGCGAGACAAAGGATGCCTTCGGTTGAGGCGAACGCTTCACCGAGACATGAGCGGCTACCGGCTGAAAACGGGAAGTAAGAAAAACGCGGCCGATCCGATTTCGCCTCGGGCAGCCACCGTTCCGGATCGAAACGCAATGGCTCCGGAAACCAGCGCGGATCGCGTTGCGTGACGAACGAAGAAAGGATAACAACTGAACCGGCGGGAATGGCGTATGGTCCAATCTGGCATTCCACCATCGCGCGGCGACCGACGGCCCATAATGGCGGATAAAGACGGAGGGCTTCGGCAAATATTCGTCCGGTCAAAGTAAGTTCCATCACATCACCGATGCGCGGATGTCGTCCCGCGAGTTGTCTATCGATCTCCTCATGGAATTTTTTTTCCCACTCGGGATGTTGCGAGAGCAAATACCACGTCCAGGACATCGCATTCGCGGAAGTCTCATGGCCGGCGAGAAAAATTGTCATCGCTTCATCGCGCAATTGCAGGTCGCTCATTCGCGCGCCATCGCCTTCCGCATCCTG